>NZ_AUTP01000228.1:0-7326 GCF_000498075.1 Pseudoalteromonas sp. TAB23 | reverse complement strand
ATTGCTGTTTGCACTGGGCTCTGAAGCCGCTCGCGATATGAACCAGCTATTTATTGAAGGTACTATTGCTAAGCGCTATTTGGCCTTAGTGCGCGGCTTTGCACCAGAGTCAGTATTTTTAGATAAACCGCTTAAAGAAGAACTTGATAAAATAGCCGATAAGTTTGCCGATCAAGATAAAGCACCGCAAGAAGCGCAAACCCAGTTTAATTGCTTGCACCAAGTTGCATTGCCTATTCCTATTGGTAAGTACCCAACAGTGCGTTACTCGTTAGTGGAGTGCTTTCCAAAAACGGGGCGCAAGCATCAAATTCGCAGACACTTAAAGCACTTATCACTGCCTATTATTGGTGATGTAAATCACGGTGATAATCAGCATAATCAATTTTTTAGGGAGCATTTTGAGCTAAGACGCCTAATGTTATTTGCAACAGAGCTTAGTTTTGTGCACCCTTATAGTAATGAATCAATAACAATTAAAGCGCCACTAGGTGAAGACATGCTTGAAATATGTAAGCAGCTAGGTTGGCCAGAGCAAGAAAAGGATTATTAATGGCACATATTAGTATTTTTGTAGGCAGCGTTAATGGCGGNCAGCCACAATAGAGCAAGCGGGTCATACTGCAACAGTAATTACTGAAGCATCACTTGATGATATAAAAAATGCATCGCATATTTTAATTGTTACCTCCACAACAGGCCAAGGTGATGTACCGAGTAATTTGGCAGGATTGTACTTTGCAATGAATAGCACTTTCCCAATGCTTACCGATAAACCGTTTGGTGTAATTGCAATGGGTGACAGATGCTACGGCGATACATTTTGTGGCGCAGGGCGTAGCTTTGACGAGTTACTACGCGATTTACAAGCAAAGCCTGTGGGCAACCGCCTAGAAATAGATGCATGTGAAGATTTTGAACCATGGCCAGTAACCGAGCCTTGGTTAAAAGTATGGCTAGAAAAACTACCTGCTTAATCCTTAACTTTAAGGTATTAAAAAAGGAGCGCATGCGCTCCTTTTTGCTTTTATAGCTTTATAAATTAACTACTTCTGACATCTACTTTAAGTTTTAGCTTTTGGCCAGGTTGTAAGTATTTTTGACCGGCTAAATTATTCCACTTAATAATTTCGTTAACGCTGAGATTAAATTTAGACGCAATACGTGCAAGTGAATCACCTCGGCGTACTTTGTATGTAATAGTACGGTTGGTGCTTGCCGTTGCTTGTGGTTTATTAGCTGACTTATACACAGTTAGTTTTTGATTTAGGCGCAACACAGAGTTTTTCTTTAGCTTATTCCATTTAGCCAACTCATCC
Source organism: Pseudoalteromonas sp. TAB23 (assembly GCF_000498075.1). Classification (NCBI taxonomy): domain Bacteria; kingdom Pseudomonadati; phylum Pseudomonadota; class Gammaproteobacteria; order Alteromonadales; family Pseudoalteromonadaceae; genus Pseudoalteromonas; species Pseudoalteromonas sp. TAB23. Next base: position 6,007 of record NZ_AUTP01000228.1, on the reverse strand, counting down.
ATAGTTACGTCATATTCGCGGCTAATGTCCCATAACGTGTCGCCACTTTTAACTGTGTGCGAAAGCTTTGTGCGAGTTGCTTTATTAGCAGCTAAACGCATCTGCTTTGGTAAATGCTCGCTATTTATAGCGCCATCAGTAAGCGGGACTAATAATTCTTGGCCTACTTTAATCGTATTTGATTTGAGTTTATTAAGCGATCGGATTGCGCTTGAGCTTGTTGTAAACTTTTTGGCAATTACCGATAAGCTGTCGCCTCGAGCCACAATATAACGCTGCCAGCGTAATCTGTTTTTAACATCAGTGTTTGCTAGTTTTTGGCTAAATTCCTCTGCTTTATCAACAGGCAATAATAAAGAATGAGGGCCATTAGGATCAGTTGCCCAGCGGTTAAAACCAGGGTTTAATCTGTATAGCTCAGTAAGCGTCATATCAGCCATATCAGCAGCAAGCGCTAAATCTATTTGCGAGCCAACATCAACCACTTCAACCACTTGTGCATTAATTACTGGTTGCCATGTAACGTTAAAATCATCTGAGCGTTTTAATAAATCGGCAAGTGCTAATAACTTTGGTACGTAGGCTGTTGTTTCGCTTGGTAAATCAAGAGACCAAAAATCGGTAGGTAAATGCTTTTTACGATTCTTTTTAATCGCGCGCATCAAGCGCCCCTCACCCGAGTTGTAAGCAGCAATCGCATTTAGCCAATCGCCTTCAAGTGTTTTATGTAAATACGATAAGTAGTCAAGTGCTGCGCGAGTCGATTGCACTATGTCGCGACGACCGTCGTACCACCAGTTTTGTTTTAAATCGAATCGCTCACCGGTTGCAGGCATAAACTGCCAAATGCCCGATGCGCTGCGATTAGAATAACCAAACGGGTCAAATGCACTTTCTACAATAGGCAATAGTGCAATTTCGATTGGCATTTCGCGCTTTTCTACTTCTTCAACTATAAAGTGTAAGTAAGGTTCTGCACGTTTAGAAATACGATCTAAATAAGCTTGGTGGCGAGCGTAATAATTACGTTCAGTAACAACAGGGCGGTTTTGCGGTATTTCGATAGAAAGTTGGTAGCGAATTCGCTCCCACACATCATCAAACACGGGAGCTTCTTGCTCATCAGGGTCAACTTGCTGATATTGTGCGTTTACCATCAATGCATTGTTAATGTCGTTAGGACTTGCGCCTTCGAGTTGTTGGTTTGCTTGCGTGGCGACTTGAGAGTCTGAGTCTAGAGTTGTCACAGTTTGACAACCACTTAGCGCTAACGCCAAGGCTACTAATAGGGGAGATTTATTCATAAATACCAATACATCGGGTAAAAAACTCGGCGAATACTACCTGTTATGAGTTAACATTGCCACTTAATGACTTTTTAAAACGCAGAAATAGAATCATCACTATATCTTAAGTTAATGATTCTAATAAAATAAATATTAAAGTATTAGTTTGTGCATTAAAAATTGTCTTTGAACTGTCTCAGACTAGCAAAGTTTCCCCAAGGTTCATTGTTTTTTGTAACCGAGATGAATTTTTCTGGCACTAACTCAGTAATGGTTGGTAAATCGCTACGCATAAATGGATTTATTTTTAGCTCCTGTCCAATAGAAGTGGGTAGGGAGATTTGGTTATTACTGCGTAATTCATCTACTTTTTTACTGTACGCGAGTAGTTCTGGGTTACGTGGTTCAACCGCTTTGGCAAAGGCAAGATTAGCTTGCGTGTATTCGTGGGTGCAATACACACTGCAGCTTGCAGGCAGCTCTCTTAGTTTATTAAACGATTCCCACATTTGCTTTGGCGTGCCTTCAAATAAGCGCCCACATCCACCGCTAAACAATGTATCGCCTGTAAAAGCAAGTTCATCATTTGTATAGCAAATATGATCAAGCGTGTGCCCAAGAGTTGCTAAAATATTAAAGTTAACATTAAGCACACTGATGCTTTGACCATCAGTGAGTGCGTGAGTGACGCCTTTAAATGGACTATTTGCAGGGCCATAAACCGATATATCTGGATAGGCGTCAACTAATGCAGCTACGCCATCAGTGTGGTCGTAGTGATGATGCGTAATTAAAATACCACCAAGCGTTAGTTTGTGCTCAGCTAGATACGTTAATACGGGATGTGCTTGGCCTGGATCGACTACCCATGCTTGGTTACTATTATCGGTAGTTAAACACCAAATGTAATTATCAGAAAAGGCTTTAATTGCTTTGACTTGCACCATGGTAAATTGCTCTATAAAGTGACACTTACCGCATAGTATAACGAGCTCAAAAAATGAAACCAGCCCTTAGTTTTCAAGAAGGACCCAAACCACTGTCGTGGCAACAGTTTCCTCATGGGGATTATCTGCGCAAAGATATTGAACGCAAAATGGAGCAATGGCTACCGCGTATGTTTGGCTATCATATGCTTAAGCTAGGTAATTTAAGTGGCGAATTAAATACAAGTATAAGTACGATTAAACACCAAGTGTGTGTTGCAGAGCCTGGGCCTTACACCGGGGTAGTTGCTGACATAGATGAACTGCCATTTTACGAGCACAGTATTGATGCATGCATACTAAGTCACTGCTTAGAGTATCATTCAGACCCACATCACATTTTACGAGAAGCACATCGCACACTTATTCCGGGCGGCTATATAGTAATTACGGGATTTAACCCGTTTAGTTTGTGCGGACTTGCACAAATGCTGCCTTTTAGTGGTCAGAAATTACCATGGACGGGGCGCTTTTTTACCCCTGCGAGGGTTAAAGATTGGCTAAATTTATTGGGTTTTGAAATTGTAAGTGACGAACGTTTTATTTATTCATCACTGGCAAGAGGTAATAGGCTATCAAGATTTGAGTTTTGGCGGACTTTTGCAAAACAGTATTTAAAACCGATGGGCAGTGTTTATATGCTGGTGGCACGAAAAAGAGTTGCGCCACTTACGCCAATAAAACCTAAGTGGCATGCAAGGCCGCAGTTTGCGCCAGTAAAAGGGGCAGGCCTTAGACAAACGTCAAAGCAACACTTTAAATCGTGCGAGCAAGAAAAATAATACCAATTGCATTAAATAAGTGATCTATTATAGCGCTAAGAAAATAGCACATTAACAAGGCGAAAATTGTGACATATAGTTGTTCTATATGAATAATTTTTAACGCAGTTAGTGAGTTATATAATGCGATAGAATGAACATGTTTTTAATAAAATTGGTATAACAGCAACTAGCTTAGAATAAATTAAGGCTGGTAGCCTACATCTTCTAGTAAATCTTTACTGCCAGCGGCATCGCGCGCTAAATCGTCAACTATTTCGTTGTACTTATGGCCGCTATGCCCTTTAACCCATTTCCAGGTTACATTGTGCTCGCTACAAGCTTTATCTAGGCGTTTCCATAAATCGACGTTTTTAACCGGCTTTTTAGCTGATGTTAACCAGCCACGTTTTTTCCAGTTAGTGATCCACGATTCAATACCTTGCTTAACATATTGGCTATCGGTTGTTAGATTTACTTCGCATTCTCGAGTGAGTGATTCTAGGGCTACAATAGCCGCGAGCATTTCCATTCGGTTATTCGTTGTGAGTTTATAACCTTGGCTCATTTCTTTTTCGTGGCCGTTATAAATCATAAAAATACCATAACCGCCGGGGCCTGGATTACCTAAACATGAGCCATCGGTGTAAATCTCTACGGTTTTTTGCACTGTTTTACCTTGATCTTATGTACAATAAAGTGATTATAGAAAGATACCAGAATCAGGCTAAATTCGATATGGCACGTAGACAAATAGTTTTAGATACAGAAACCACCGGCATCGACCCTAAACAAGGGCACCGTATTATAGAAATTGGGTGTGTGGAGTTAGTAAATCGCCGTTTAACAGGCAATAATTTTCACGTTTATATAAATCCACAACGCCCAAGCGAAGAAGAAGCAATCGACGTTCACGGTATCACTAACGAATTTTTACGTGATAAACCGTTGTTTCATCAAATTGCCCAAGAGTTTTTCGACTATATTGAAGGGGCAGAGTTAGTTATTCATAACGCCCCGTTCGATGTTGGTCATATGGATAACGAATTTGCGCTGCTTAATCAGGGCTACCCTAAAACAGATACTTTTTGTCAAGTTCTCGACACGCTTAAAATGGCGCGTGACTTGCATCCAGGTCAAAAGAACAACCTTGATGCATTATGTCGTCGTTACGATGTAGATAACGGTAAACGAACGCTTCACGGCGCGCTACTGGATTCTGAGATTTTAGCCGATGTGTACCTTGCCATGACGGGCGGTCAAACAAAGCTAAATTTGAATCAAAATAAAGATGACGGCAGCGAGCAACAGAAGGGCGGTATAAAGCGTTTAAATAGTGATAGAGCCCCATTAGTTGTTCTGCGAGCAAGCGACGCTGAGCAAAGCGCACACGAAGCACGATTAGATCTTGTAAACAAAGAAGGCGGCCAATGTATATGGCGCGCTGAATAAGGCGATTTAATGAAAACGATGTATTTTGTAACAGCGTTATGTGCAGCTAGTTTATTTACTGGCAATGCATATGGCGTAAAACAAGTAGAAGTGCTCAAGCGCGATGGGCATCAAAATGAGATCCCTTTACTTGATAATCGTTTTCGCATAGATAGCAAAATAGATGAAATAACACTGCTTTTTTTTAGAAAATCAGGTGCACCTGCTGTTATTTTAGTGAGGCCCGATGGCAGTAAGTACTTTGCTACTGACTCAGTTAAAAACCCTAACTTAGATTGGTTTGACGAACTCAGCTACGATTTAGTAACCATAAAAAAACCTATGGCAGGTCCTTGGCAAGTAATAGGCAGTATTTTACCCGACAGCAGAATAGTTGTATTAGGCGAGATATCTCTTGAGGCAGAGCCTCTTCCTTCAATGTTGTTTAGGGGGGAGACAATAAAAATCACCGGAAAAATACTAAACGACGGTGAGCCAATTAACACAAACCTATTTAGAGATGTTGTTAGCCTTAATGTTGACTTTGTAAGTACTAACAATGAAAACTTTGCTAACTTTGGCGCAGGCATTCAAGAAGTAGCTGAATTTAAAGACGATGGACGCGGATTTGATGAACGCCCTAAAGATGGTGTATTTACCGGCGAGTTTACTTTAGATTTCCCTGCGGGTGAATGGACACCAGAGCTTTACGTTGCAACACCTCTGCTGCAGCGTCGCATTGTGCAAAATACAATAGAAGTGCACGAGCCGCCTTTTGTAACCGAAGTCGCGTTAGCAGAGCAAGACACAGATGAGCACCTGTTAACTATAAATATAGACCCAAGTATTGTTAAGCCAGAAACAGTCATCATCCAGGGGAAAATCTACTATCCCAATAACGAAGAGCAAATGTTTACCATAGATGCAGCTGCTAAAGACTCACGACAACTTAGTGTTAAAAATTATGATTGGGGTAGATATAGTGTTGAACTGTCTGTTTTTGGCACTAATATTAATGGTCGTGAATTTATGGCAACGCTACCAACGTATAAATTTGAGATAGAACGACCCATAGAAGCGGTGCCCGAAATTGATCCGGCAACGATTATTACGCCAGATAAAATGATTGAGAGTGAGCCTGTTGAAGAAAAAATGGCCACATCTACAATTATTAGTTTAATTGTAGGCTGCAATACGCTCATTTTATTACTCGGTTGGTTGTTAATTCGTATATTTGTTCAGAAAAAACCGATTAAATTTAAAGTAAAGCTGCCTTTTTTAAAGAAAAAGAAAACAAGTGAAGGTGATGTTGCCGACACAGAAAAAAATCAAGTCGGTAAAAATGGCTCAAAAAATGACAGATCAGGTGAAATTTTAAACCTTTCGATGACAGATGACTAAAAAACCTATAAAAAAACAAAAAAGCCCTTGACGAAATAGGGGTTGGTTCGTATTATTCACGCCGCTGTCAGGGAGACCTAAACAGCAACGGAAATATGGAGTGGTAGTTCAGTTGGTTAGAATACCGGCCTGTCACGCCGGG
>NZ_AUTP01000227.1:45970-55234 GCF_000498075.1 Pseudoalteromonas sp. TAB23 | reverse complement strand
TCCATGCCGAACTCAGTAGTGAAACGAAACAGCGCCGATGATAGTGTAGCATTTGCTATGTGAAAGTAGGACATTACCAGGCTTCAAATTGTAGAAAGCCCGGATCTAACGATTCGGGCTTTTTTACGTCTACAGAAAAGTGGAGTGTGAGTGAATAACGTACAAATCACACCCTACACTCCCATTAATATCCCTTACTTTATTCGATTACAGCTCATGAACTACTTTTAAGAAGCCCACTTAGCTCACCAGTCTCAGCAATAGCGCGATAATAAGCTGCTTGAGAAATGATAGTGCGTATTTGGACTGTGACTCTCCACTGCTGTGGGCTCTACTGCGCGCACCGATTTTACATTTTAAAAAGCTCGAATCTAACGATTCGGGCTTTTTACGTCTGCAGAAAAGCGAAATATAGAGGAGTAACGAACATTACGCACTCTAGGCCTTTCCAATTCACCTAAATATACAAGTCGAGCAGAATAGCTCCTTACTTCAGTACTAAAGTTTATAACCAAATCTAAAGACTATTTAAAATAGTCCGTAAGCTTGAGTTTCTTCACTTTCAGATTCTTCTAGTTGTGTTGGTTTAAATATTACGCTTGGATCAATTAATACACTGTGCTTTTGTGAAAGCTTGATTAATCCTCGCATCATATTTTTAGTTTGTGGGTCTAGATCAAAACCAACCTCAGTGAGCTTATCTAGTGGTTTAATGTCTTCTTTTTTATAGTCGATATTATCTTCGACTTTATCTACCAATAACCCTACGTGTGGGTTTAAGCCGTCTTTAGTGGTAAAAACAATAATAGGTTTATAGTCTAAGGTTATTTGCTCTTTAGCTGATTCGAATAAACGCTCTAGCTGAATTAGGTTACTACGCTTAATTTTTTCGAGCAGAGCTGATACTTGTTTATAATCGCTTTGATTATGAGCTGATATAGCTTCTTTTACCGTTTTTAGCAATGATTGGAAAGGTTCGTTAAGTCGAGACATTGTTAGTTTTAAGTCTTCATTATCGGTGTTGAACTCTTTGTAAAACAGAACAAAATCTTGTAGTTCTGCATCATTGCTTGAAATAGAAGCCGAGCTATTTAGCAAGTTACTTTGAAGGGTATTGAACCAGCTTAATAGTTTTTCTTGCCATGTTCTTAGTTGTTTTAGTACATGCGCATTACTTTGTTCGGTTGAGATATTATTTAAAATAATACCTAAATCAAACACAGGCGTTGGTATATCCATATAATCTTTAACACCAATAAAGCTTTTATTATTGTTGGGTAAAGTTGTTAGATTATTGTCAAAGCGCTCTGTTAATAAAATATCGAGTATTTTAAGTGAAATTGTTTTGCAGCCCACTTTAAAGTTTATTAATTCCATGCCTTTATCTTAATTTATCTGTTAATGCTTTAAGGATAGAACAAATTAAATAAATAGCTTAAAGATGGATAAGATTTAATAGAGATAGGTAACTAGGAGTTATTAGATGGCACTAGTGAGGTTTTTTATGGCACGTTTAAATTGATTCTCAAGCTGCTTTTTTCCTAATAAACCTAAGTGTTGAATCACTTTTTCATTACATTCATTTTGAAGTACTAACTTTATTAAAAGTTGTTTATCAGACTCTGTTAATTGAGACATACAAGAAGGAGACTGATTCACTACCTGGCAAAGAGTCGCAGAGATATTAAATTGAGTGAAGTTACTGTTTACAAGCAAGGCTAATCGTTCGCGAGTCTCGGGTCTTACTAACTCATCGCTAAATCCTTCAATTAAAATACTTACAAGTTGCCAATCTAGTGTTTTAAAGTGTGTTAAAAGCCCATAAAAAAAATCGTCTTTAAACTGCTTTTTCAAAGATTGAATAATTGCACTTTTGTTACTTAAGCATTTAATCACAAGCGCCGAATGTTCAGCTGTGCTTTTATCGCGTTGATAACCCAGTTTTACGGTATCAAACCCTTGGTTTTGCCAAAAATTAAGTAACTGCGCTGTTGCGCCAAAGCTTGCACCAAACCAACTACATTGGCTTTTTACTTGCGACTCGCAATAGCTAAGTAGCTTTTTACCAAAGCCCATATTGTGAGAGCTCGGATCAATCGCTATTCGTACAACGCGAGCAGACAACTGTGTTACGTAGTCATTATTAAAACTAAGATGTGAGAGGGTTTGAGCCATTAAGTGACCCTGTGGGCGACGCTCTCCGCTTATAACCTGTAGGGCAAGGTCTTCACTTAAACCACCTTCTATGGCAATTAAGCATACGCCAATTAATTGATTGTTAATTTTGCTGATGAATATTCGTTGCGATGGTGCGTCTAGTAGTTGGCGTAAATCGTTTACACTACTTTGATAGTGAGCCAATGCAAGCAGGGCAATAACTTGTTGCAGTAAAGGCTCATTGTTTACAAGGGATTGCTGAGTTATTTCGCTATGAACTGGCTGCTCTAATTGATTACTACTTAACTCTTTATATTGTGCATCGAGTGCAAGCAAGGTGCGAATGTGTTGCTCAAGTGGATCGTATTTAGCAAAACGCAGTGGCTCATCAAGCGGTACAACTTTAGAGGCTTTATAGTGCGCTTTAATATAGTTACTAAAGCGAATGGTATAACCCCTACCATTGCCCTCATACCCAACCAGTGTACTTGCAAATACTATACGAGGGTAATGAGCTAGCATTTTTAGCAATAACGGAACAGGGATTGCTGCAGCTTCATCAATGAGTAATAAATCGCACTCAGGTAGTGTGTTTAATAACGCGTCAGGTGCAACGTAGTGCAAGTTGGCGACCTGTTTATGTTCAGCGTTGTATTGAAGGCTTAACTCTTGGGCTAAATGTTTAAAGCTGCTATGGGTCGCTTTAAACTGAGTGCTGCAAATAATTACTTTTTTATCAGTTAGTTTTGCCGCGGCTAAGCCAAGTGCTGCCGACTTACCTCTACCTCTATCGGCATTAATGAGTAAAGGCCTGTTGGCACGGCCGTTAGCTACTTTTACTATTTGCTCAATACAGTTTTGCTGTGGCTCATAATCAATTTTATTATGCATTACATAGCTAGCGTTATTACTAATACAGCCATTTTTTTCACTAAAGTGAAAAGCGGGCAACGGTTTAATAATAGTCGCGAAACGTTGATTAAATATGCTGTAGTCAATGCTCTGACCGTGTGATTGCACTGTACTTAATGCTGGATCTTGCCAAGAGGCTAAATCATCTAGTTCAGGCAGTAATAAAAACAGTATACCGCCTGCTTTAACGGTGCCGGCAAGTGCTGCAAGTTTATCAGGGTGCAAACCACTAAAACCATCGTAAACAGCATGAGCAAATTCTTGCCCTAAAATTTGGTGTGTGCGAGTAGGCCAGTACGAATTTTTAATCGCGCACTGCTTGGATACAACAAGTGTATTGTTTTCATCTATTAATGAGTTAAGTATTTCATAACACCAAGCTGGGCTGCCCGTGATCAACACTAGCTGACGATGATACGCGCCAGCTAATTGTTGCTCTAACTCATTTAGGTGTGCTTTATACAGCTTGTAATCGTGCATAGGCCGTTACTAACCATTTACTGCCAAGGTCGTCAAAGTTAACTTGTACGCGAGATTGCGCGCCACTGCCTTCGTAATTAAGTACGGTACCAACACCAAACTTAGCATGCAAAACTCGTTGCCCTAAGTTAAAGCCACTGTCTTCAAATGCGGCATGGCTAACTGATGCGCTAAAACGCCCGGCGGCCGGCGGGCGAGAAACCTGTGTTTTAATACGAATTTCTTCTACGCAGTCCTCAGGTATTTCGCGTAAAAAGCGTGATGGGCTATGGTATTTTTCTTGCCCGTATAAGCGGCGACTCTCAGCATGGCTAATGTATAACTTATCCATTGCTCGTGTCATGCCTACATAACAAAGGCGGCGCTCTTCTTCTAAGCGGCCAGACTCTTCGTTACTTTGCTGAGAAGGGAACATGCCTTCTTCTACGCCCACCATAAACACTAACGGAAACTCTAATCCTTTAGCTGAGTGAAGCGTCATCATTTGTACGGCATCTTCGTGCTCTTCTGCTTGTCCTTCACCTGACTCAAGTGATGTATGTGCTAAAAAGCCTTGTAAAGGCGAGCTGTATTCTTCGTCTTCAGGAAGTTCGTACTGGTCACATGCGCTAATTAGTTCTTCTAAGTTTTCTACGCGAGCACGGCCTTTTTCACCTTTTTCAGCTTGGTACATTGCCATCAAGCCTGAGGTTTGAATTGTGTACTTGGCTTGCTCATGCAAAGTTAGATCGCTAATTTTATCTTCTATTTGTTCAACTAGTTCTACAAACTTACTTACTGCACCAGAAGCACGACCAGATAAATGCTGTTGTTCTACAATTGCTTTTGCGGCATACCAAAGCGGTAACGATTCTGCTCGTGCACAGTCGCGTATATGGCTCAATGTTTTGTCGCCAATACCGCGTGCTGGCGTATTAATTACACGCTCAAATGCGGCATCGTCTTGACGATTACCCACTAGGCGTAAGTACGACAACGCATCTTTAATTTCTTGTCGTTCGAAGAATCGCATACCACCATAAATACGGTATTTTAAGCCTTCTTGTAGCATGGCTTCCTCAAGTACACGAGATTGCGCGTTACTACGGTATAAAATTGCGGCATCTTGTAGGGCATTACCTGCATTTAACCAGCTTCGTAGTTTGCTACTTACAAAGCGTGCTTCGTCTAACTCATTAAATGCTGCATAAATAGAGATTGGCTCGCCGTCGTTACCGTCGGTCCACAAGCTTTTACCCATACGTTCTGAGTTATTTTGAATTAATGCGTTGGACGCTTTCAAAATAGTCGCGGTTGAACGGTAGTTTTGTTCAAGACGAATGGTTTCTGCGCTAAAGTCAGTTAAAAAACGTTTAATGTTTTCGATTTTAGCACCACGCCAACCATAAATGCTTTGGTCATCGTCGCCTACAATCATAATGCTGTTAGTATCGCCAGCAAGTAACTTTAACCAAGCATATTGAATGGTATTTGTATCTTGGAACTCGTCTACGAGCATATGTGCGAAGCGTTGCTGATAATGACGCAGTAACGTAGGGTTATTTTTTAACACTTCGTAGCTGCGTAGTAATATTTCAGCAAAATCAACTAGGCCCGCTCTATCACAGGCCTCTTGATAGGCGGCATAAACACGCAGCATCATTTGCTCATTAATATCGTATGCTTGAATATCTTTAGGGCGAAGTGCTTCATCTTTTTTGGCGCTTATGTACCAGCCAAATTGCTTAGCGGGCCATTTTTTATCATCAATATTCATCGATTTTAATAAGCGCTTGATCATTCTAAGCTGATCGTCAGAGTCTAAAATTTGAAAGGCTTCTGGTAAATTAGCTTCACGGTGATGAGCACGTAAAATACGATGCGATAAACCATGGAAAGTACCAATCCACATACCACCTACAGGCGCTTTTAGTGTTTCTTCAACGCGGCCACGCATTTCTTTAGCGGCTTTATTAGTAAAGGTAACTGCAAAAATACTGTAAGCGGAGGCTTGCTCAACTTGCATAAGCCACGCAATACGATGAACTAACACTCGTGTTTTACCAGACCCAGCACCTGCTAATACCAGCATGTTTTGTAGTGGGGCTGCAACGGCATCGCGTTGTTTGTCATTTAAGCCATCGAGTAATTGTGAAACGTCCATCGTTACGCCTTTTTAATCAATATTGTGGGCAGTATAACAGGTGTTTTTGTTAGGCTAAATAAAATACTGTTTTTATAAACAGCTATTTATAAAATAGTGTTCAAAACGAGTAACTTGCTAATTAACTAAGCGAATAAAAAGCGTAAACGCATAACAAAAATTGCTAATTTGACCTAAAGTTAGCAAAATTTACTAACTCTCTAAATCTAGACTAATTTAACTATTTGATTTGTAAGCTTTAATAAATTGGCATAAAGTGTGTAAGTAAATAATTATAAAATCAAATAAATACAGAGGTTAGTATGGCAGATCAAGGTTCTGGCGGTAACGTAATCGCAGCATTATGTAATATATTTTTTCCTGGTTTAGGGCAGTTAGTGCAAGGGCGTATTTTAGCGGCTATATTTTTTGCACTCGCTATTATAATAAGTTACGCACTAATTTATGTGCTTGTAGGCTTTGTACTTGTGCCTATTATCTACTTATGGTCGATCATTGACGCAGCGCGTTATAGATCGCGAAGTTAACGGTTTTAAAGTTGAGTAAAATAGCGCCATGTGGCGCTATTTTACTTTATATGTCCTGTGGTTTACGGGCGTTTACGTATATAATTACGCAATCAAAGATTTACAGGCAAACCCTATGGAATATCAATTTATTCGCGACCCTATTAGTGGGCTACGTATTAAAATAAGCAGTGAACACGCTATTATTGGTCGCTGGCTAAACGAAGAAATAGGCAAAGACAAAGTAGCCATGGTACTAGCGCTTATTGCATCGGTAAGTTCAAGCTATGAGCCGCTAACACTAAAAGGCCAAGAAATAGATTTAATATTAACGAAAGACGAAGCATTATTTGAAGCCCATGCGCTTCATCAAGACAGCGAAGACCTAATAGCGTATCAGGATGACGATTTAGCGCTTGAAGAAAATGGTTTAAGTAGTGGTTGTGGCTTTGAAGATTTCATTGATTTAATTGATTCATGGCATGAGTTTACGACGTCACGATAAACATAATTAGCACACTAATAAAAATATACAGCAATGCACAATCAGCATTTTATCTGTATTATTACACCAACGAAAATTACGCCAACCAAAACGACAGGAATTGATATGTCTGCCAATTTAAACAAGCTAGTAGTGATGCTAGAAATGCAAAACGCCATGAATACTAAAGTACATGAGCAATGGTTTACTCAAGGGTTTGAATGGTACCGCGCTATTTGGGTTGAGTGTGCTGAAATGCTAGATCATCATGGTTGGAAATGGTGGAAAAAACAAACACCAGATACTGAACAAGTTATTTTAGAGTTGGTTGATATTTTTCATTTTGGTCTATCGCTTAGAATTGACGGTGAAACTAGCTACGAAGACTTAGCAAAGCAACTTGAAACTGAGCTTAGTAATGCTCAACAAGCTGATGACTTTAAACAAACACTAGAGATATTAGCGGCGTCTGCTGTTGCTGATAAAACGTTTAATGCAGGTGCCTTTGCCGGCTGTATGGCGCAAATGGGTATGGATATTGATGATTTATATCGCGGCTACGTAGGTAAAAATACGTTAAACTTTTTCCGCCAAGATCACGGTTACAAAGATGGTAGCTATATTAAAGAATGGAACGGGCAAGAAGATAACGAGCATTTAGTTGAAGTAGTTAAAAGCCTTGATACAGAACATGCAGATTTTGCAAAGTTAGTATATCAAGGGCTAGAAGCGCGTTACCCAAAAATTTAAGTCACGTAAGTTGAGTTAAATAATCTTACGATAGTCGGTAACACTCAGGTAATCGGCTATTTCGTTATGTGGTTGTTGGCTATCAGGGTTAGCAACTGCAAGTAAGTGCTCAATGCCGTATTCTCGTGCAGCATTCAAAACCGGCACACTGTCATCTACAAACAAAGTGCGCTGCTTATTAAACCCTAAGTCTTTTTGTACTTGGTGCCACAAACTTTGTTGCTCTTTACTTACTCCATATTCATGAGTAGACACTACGCCATCTAGGTAGTTATCAATCGCTGTATGCTCAAATTTAAGCATGACACTCTCAGGGTGGGCGTTGGTAAGTAAAATTAACTCTTTGCCTGCTTTTTTAAGCTCAGTTAAAAAATGAGGTACGTCTTCGCGCATTTTAATTAAATGCTGAGACTCTCGTTTAAGCTCCATTATAGGCAAGCTTAATTGCTGCTCCCAATAATCTAAACAATACCACTGTATTTGACCGCTCACAGCTTGATAGCGTTTTAAAATATCTGCTTTAGCTGCATCTAGGCTAATGCCCCTTGCTAATGCGTGTTGCGCAGGAATAACGTTAAGCCAAAAATGACTGTCGTAATGTAAATCGAGTAATGTTCCATCCATGTCGAGCAAAACGGTATCGATTTTTGACCAATTTAACATAGGAATTTCAACTTATAAGGTTTATTATTGAACTAACTGCCATGATAGCAAATTAACGCCAATGACACAGAAAAAGCACCCAACACCACCACAAATCCTCAGTAACAATGTTGTCGCTAAAAGCCGCCTGTTTACTGTGGAGTCTTTAGAGCTAAAGTTTTCTAATAACGAAGAGCGCCAGTATGAGCGAATTCGCGGCGGNGGTGGCCGGGGAGCCGTGATGATTGTTCCGTTAAGTGCAGACAACGAATTACTACTTGTACGTGAATACTGTGCGGGCACAAACGATTACCAGTTAGGTTTTCCTAAAGGCTTAATCGATCCGGGCGAAACGCCAGAGCAAGCTGCTAACAGAGAGCTTAAAGAAGAAATTGGCTTTGGTGCTGAGTATTTTAAACCATTAAGAACAGTAACAATGGCGCCGAGTTACTTTAATGCCACTATGCATATTTTATTTGCTAAGCAATTATACCCACAAACCCTTATTGGCGACGAACCAGAGCCGCTTGTTGTTGTTAAGTGGCCATTAACTCAGTGGCAGTCATTATTAGACCAAGAAGATTTTACCGAAGCACGCAGTGTTGCAGCTTTGCTATTATTAGATAAGTATTTAGCGTCTGGAGCTGCCGATGAATAAATTAATCGAACCGTGTATTGAATTAGCTGAGCGTGCTGGCGATGCAATTATGGCCATTTATAAAAAAGGCGATATTGGCCAACAAGAGAAATCAGATAATACGCCTGTTACCAAAGCTGACTTAGCAGCAAATGACGTACTGGTTGCTGGATTAAAAGCACTTGCGCCCGATATCCCAATTATGTCGGAAGAAACACCTATACCTGCACTCGCCGACAGACAGGACTGGCAGCGNGTTATTGGTTGCTCGATCCGATGGATGGTACAGGCGAATTTATTTTAGAAAGTGGCGACTTTGCAGTAAACATTGCATTGATTGAAAATAATCATCCTGTGCTTGGCGTTATTCATTGGCCTGCAAAAGGTGTGACTTATTTTGCTACAGCTAAAAATGGTGCCTTTAAACGTGAAAACTCAATTGATAAGCAAATATCTGTAGCGCCGCCAGAGAGCTTGACGCTTGCAGTGAGCCGCCGCCAAAAAATAGAAGCGGTGAGTCAGTATTTAAATAGTCAGTTTACAACTATTGCTA
>NZ_AUTP01000227.1:0-45965 GCF_000498075.1 Pseudoalteromonas sp. TAB23 | reverse complement strand
GCTCGTGCTCATTAAAAGCTTGTACTGTTGCAGAAGGCAAAGCAGATTGTTTTTTAAGAATTGGTCCAACGGGAGAGTGGGATACAGGTGCTTCACAAGTTATTGTTGAAGAAGCCGGTGGTTGTATTACCGATGCAGAATTTAACCCGCTAACGTACAACCAACGCGAGAGTACTGAGAACCCTGACTTTATAGTGATGGGACATCCAGACTGGGAATGGCAAAAAATGATTAATCCGCATCAAAGGTTGAGCGCAGAATAGCAATTTGATTGCTTT
The DNA here is from genome assembly GCF_000498075.1 of Pseudoalteromonas sp. TAB23. Taxonomy (NCBI): domain Bacteria; kingdom Pseudomonadati; phylum Pseudomonadota; class Gammaproteobacteria; order Alteromonadales; family Pseudoalteromonadaceae; genus Pseudoalteromonas; species Pseudoalteromonas sp. TAB23. Next base: position 45,687 of record NZ_AUTP01000227.1, on the reverse strand, counting down.
TTGTTCGGTTGAACAACTTTAATTAGTTTAGGCCTTGCATTAAATGTTTATTCCTATATAGTAGCGCTCTCTTCAAGGCAGGCTCGTAAATATTACGAAAATGTTTTAAAGAAATTACAGGCGCGGGATGGAGCAGTCTGGTAGCTCGTCGGGCTCATAACCCGAAGGTCGTCGGTTCAAATCCGGCTCCCGCAACCAATTTTTATAAGATTTGGTTACTGTAAACTCTAGCTTAAGAGATAAAATAAAGTAGTCGATAGACTTAAAATATACAGGCGCGGGATGGAGCAGTCTGGTAGCTCGTCGGGCTCATAACCCGAAGGTCGTCGGTTCAAATCCGGCTCCCGCAACCAATTTTTAATTGGAAGCCAAGTTGTAATGTAAGCAACTTTAAATAAGTCTACAAATTTCAGGCGCGGGATGGAGCAGTCTGGTAGCTCGTCGGGCTCATAACCCGAAGGTCGTCGGTTCAAATCCGGCTCCCGCAACCACTGAAATAAATAAGAATGAAACGACACGCTTAAAGCGTGTTTTTTTATGCCTGAAATTTGATGAGTGTGGTGATTTAGCTTATAGGTTAAAGATAATCTTCACTGCATGAGGCATTCACTTCTCATAAGCGCAAGCTCCCGCCCCCTGAGATACACTTCAAAAATGTTATAAACTTCTTAAAATAAATCGTTATTACTTAAAACCTTGTTTGGTTTGTGTTAAAACGGCACAAATGTTTTTGGGTTGTTACAAATATGACTGAACTTTACCACTGGTTTGATTTAATAGGCATTGCGGTGTTTGCTGTATCGGGCACTTTGCTAGCGTACGAGAAAAAAATGGATGGCTTTGGGGTCGTAGTTTTAGCGACAGTAACTGCTATTGGTGGTGGTACAGTGCGAGATCTAATTTTAGATGTTCCTGTGTTTTGGTTACACGATCAAAGTTACTTTTTTGCCATACTCGCTTCAGTATTTGTTACAACACGCCTTATAAATAAACAAAAGCCGATACCTCATTATATTTTACAAACAGCGGATGCGTTTGGTTTAGCTTTTTTTGCAGTAATGGGGGCACAAAAAGCGCAGCTTGTTGGTATGCCCGATATGACTGCGGTAATTATGGCTGTAATTACAGGCTGCTTTGGTGGATTAATTCGAGATGTGCTTGCACGCGAGATCCCTATGCTATTAAAAGGTGAGCTTTACGCTATTACCTGTATAGCGGGTGGCACTGTTTATACGCTTGGCATTAGTTTTTCGTTAGTAACCGAAATGGCGATGGTATTAGGTATGTTAATGACCTTATTACTTCGTTTGGCTGCTATAAAATGGCAAATCACATTACACGTTTTTAAATATCCTGACTAAACTGGTGTAATCACACCATTTACTAGGATAAGGAATGTCGTTAGCTCGTATATTTTCTCGTGCTCAAGTGGGTATAAATGCCCCTGAAGTTATTGTAGAAGTTCACCTAGGAAATGGTTTACCTGCTTTTCATATTGTAGGCCTGCCCGAAGCGTCTGTTAAAGAGTCGAAAGACAGGGTACGTAGCGCACTCGAAAACTCACAATTTGGTTTTCCCGATCAACGAATAACTGTAAATTTAGCCCCTGCCGATTTGCCAAAAGATGGTGGACGGTTTGATCTTGCTATTGCGGTGGGTATTTTAGTCGCCTCTGGACAAATAGTGTGTCCTGATATTCATAAGTATGAGTTTTATGGGGAGCTTGCTCTTAATGGTGAGGTGCGTGGTGTAAACGCTATTTTACCTTCGGTACTTGCTGCAAAAGAGCAAGATCGCTGCTGCTTTTTACCTCTTGCAAACGACAGCCTAGCAAGCCTAGTTAATGGCGTTAAACGCAAAGCCGTAAGCTCTATTCAAGAAGTGTGGGGGGACTTACTTAATCAACAACCCTTACCATTAAATATAGAGTATCCCGACTGCACACAAGCCCCTGATTTTTTACTCGATTTAAGCGACGTGAAAGGTCAGCCCGGTGCAAAGCGAGTACTCGAAATTGCTGCAGCTGGCGGGCATAATTTACTATTTTTAGGTCCTCCAGGTACTGGTAAATCGATGCTGGCCCAGCGAATGGCAACTATAATGCCTACTATGTCGGACGATGAAGCTATTTCGACAGCTGCGCTTTACTCTATTATTGGACAATCTATAGATTTAACTAATTGGCGACAGCGGCCATTTCGTAATCCACATCATACGTGCTCAGCTGTTGCTTTGGTGGGGGGCTCTTCAAATCCCAAGCCTGGTGAAATTTCTCTGGCACACAATGGCGTACTTTTTTTGGATGAATTGCCTGAGTTCGAACGCAAGGTACTTGATTCACTGCGTGAGCCAATGGAAACCGGTACGGTTACTATTTCACGTGCAGCTAGGCAAATGGAGTTTCCGGCGCAGTTTCAGCTTATTACAGCATTAAATCCAAGCCCAACAGGGAGTCATACAGATAAGCGGGCAACTCCCGATCAAGTTATGCGTTATTTATCGCGTGTGTCGGGGCCTTTTATTGACCGTATTGATTTGCAAATAGAACTACCTCGTTTAACGAGTGTTGAACTACAAAGTACTCAGCCAGAGGAAAGTAGTGCTGAGGTTAGAGCAAGAGTTGAAGCGGCTTATTACCTACAGCTAAAACGCCAAGGTAAGGTTAATGCGAGGCTTAATAATAAAGAAATGAGTGTGCACTGTGTACTGGCGCCAGCAGAGTTGCAGTTTTTAGCCAGAGCAAGCGAAAAGTTGTCTTTATCGCCACGCTCTTATCATAGAGTAATTAAGGTGGCGCGAACTATTAGTGATTTAAAGGGGGCTGAAAATATTAGTTTAAATGAGCTTAAGGAAGCTCTTAATTACCGTGCATTTGAGCGCCTTATTGCGCAATTAACTAAATATTAAATAGAGAGCATATAGCCTTTACCGCGAACGGTAACAATACGTTTTTGATCTTTTTCGTCATTTAATTTTTTACGTAAACGACCAATCAGCACATCAACAGTACGATCGTTTGGACTCCAATCGGGCTGGCCTATTTCTTCTGATATTTTTTCACGGGATGTGGCTTTACCCGCATTACTAATTAAGCAAATAAGCACTTTATGTTCGGCTTCAGTTAAGCGTGATTCAACGCCTGCAGCAGTAATTAGTGTGCGGTTATCGGGGTGAAGCTTAAAGTCAGCATATTCTATAAATTCTTCGCTTTCGTCGTCTTCTAGGTTAACGGCAACACGCTTATAGAGCGCGCGCATGCGAAGTTCTAACTCAAGTAAATCGACAGGCTTACAAATATAGTCATCAGCACCTTGTGCAAGGCCTGCAATACGATCGGCTTGGGAGTCACGACTCGATAATACAATAACGCCAATATCGGTAAGTGTGTTTAATTCTTTTGCCAGCTGAAGCCCATCGCGCTTTGGCAAAACAATGTCAATTATGGCTAATGATATAGCACCGCGCAGGTTTACCCGCTGCCTTACAATGTTAAGTGCATCAGCGCCAGTTGGGTCTACCTCTATTGTAAATTCGGTATCTGCAAAGTGATTTTGGATGCGTTTAACGAGTAGTTCATCGTCTTCAACCAATAAAACATTAATAGCCATAGTACTTTATTTTGAATGCTTATAGCTCTGTATGGTAGCACCATTAGGTAAATGCTGAGAAGGGGGTTTATTAGTTTTAAGTAACTTAATATTTCAAAGGTGTATAAGACGTTATTAGAGGATGAGGTTAGCACCTTTAAACTAATTAAAAGGTGCTAAATAATTAATACTACTATTAATAAATCTGTATTAAGTCGTTATTTTAAAGGTTCAGGCTCAGTCATTTTTATACATTGAGTCCCACCATTGAGGTTCATCTTTTAGCTTTTTATCAAAGTATGCGAGCATGGTGTTCCACCAATCAAATCGTTTATCGCGTGCAAAAATTTGGTGGTCGGCGCCTTTGTATTCGATTAACTCTACGTCCTTATTAAGCAGTTTAAGCGCAGTGTACATTGTTAAGCTTTCGCCAACAGGTACATTGGTATCACTATCACCATGAAGAAGTAGCATAGGTGTTGTTACTTTGTCGGCATGAAATACAGGGCTATGTTGGCTGTAAAGCTCTGGGTTATTCCATGGGAAGCTATTTTTTGATGCTTCGCCAGAATATAAGTAGCCCCACCAACCTTCACCCCAATACGAGGTAATATTAGAAATACCCGCATGAGCTATTGAAGCACTAAATATATCGGTTTTAGTTGCCAATAACATGGTCATGAAGCCACCGTATGATGCCCCTAAATTTCCTACCTTTTCACTATCAACATAGTTGTATTTCTTTAAAAAGGCTTGCGTGCCTTCGATAATATCGTCTGCAGTGTAGTCGCCCCAGGCATTAACATGCTGCGCTGAAAACTTTTGTCCAAACCCTGTTGCGCCAGTAGGTTGTACTACATAAACAACGTAGCCATTTTCTGCCCATAAGTTAAACGGGTAACGACCTGTAAAACCACGCGTAACTGGTGAAGTGCCGCCGTAGTAATACACGAGCGCCGGGTGCTTTTTAGTTTTATCTAAATTGCTAGGAATATAAACGCGGCCAGTGATTTCGACACCATGTTTATTTTTAAAATTAAACTCTTCTAATGTAGGGAGTCGTGTATTTGCATAGCTACTTGGTTTTGAATCCCATATTAAATCTGTTTTATTTTTACTGACGTTAAGGCGCTTTAGCTGTTGTGGCGCTAAAGCGTTAGTGCCACTTAATAAAATTTCGGTATTACGGTCGTGTGAGTAACTAAATTGTTCAACAATATCCAATCCTGTATTTAACTTTTTAAAGCGTTGTTTACTTAAATCAAATAGGTAAAGCGGTTGAGTGTCTTGCTCTGTTACTTTAATGAGCGCATCGCCGTTTTCTAAAACTTGCAGTTGGCCAATAGCAGAATCGAATTGTTTACTAAGTGCTTTTACGTTTTTACCACCTTCAGTAAGTAGGTAAAGTTGCCCGTCATAGTTATTAGCAAGCATTGCTTTTGGTAGAACTCTGCCTGTGCCATTTTTAAAATCGGGGCCTGCAACTACATAAATATCTTTATTTGCGTATTTGGCTAAATTAAACGTTTTGAATTTACCAAGCGATGAAAGCTTGTTTGATTTTAAATCGAGTTCGGCTAACTCTGTTTCAGGGTGAGTTGATGCTTGCATTGCCATTACTGGGCGGCTCATTAATATTTTGCCACGGTTACTATTTGAATCTTCAAGGCTGTAAGAAAGAGGACCTTGGCTAAGTGCTTTTGTTAAACCACTTTTAGTATCAAACATATAAATTTGGCTGGTGGTACGTGCATACGACCAGCGATCTTGTAGACCTTTATAGTGCTTAGTTAAGCTGTTAGTGCTCTCAGGTGATTTAGACCAGCTAAACAAAAGGCTGGTGTCGTTATAAAAGGTAAAGCCATTGGCTCCTTCTAAATCGTTTGCTAATGTTTTTATTGAGAAGTTTTTACGGCTAAGTTGTTTAAGCTCACCATTTAACAAATACACTAAATATTGGTTATCTGGACTCCAAATAATGTTACTTGGTTGGCCTGCTTCGAAGCGATAAAGCGTTTGATTATCTGAATCTTTAAGTACTGTAACTGTATTTGCTTGGTTTTGTGCTTTATCGCTATAAGTGCGAGTAGTAGTAACGTACTGCTTAGCATTAGGTGCGAGTGATAATTGGCTGATTGTAGGGGCATCAAACAATTGTTTTGCAGATAAGCGTTTTGTTTGTGAGGCGCTAAGCGTAATTTTATCAACGTCGCTTTTAGGTGCAAAATCAAGCATTACGTCGTGCCAATTAGCTACTTGTTGGGCTACTATTAAAATAGAGTGAGTACTGTTATTTAAAGCTAACTTATAGCTATTTTTATCGCCTGTTTGTAGTTCGCCATTAATAAATAACTGGCCTTGTTCAATTCCTTTTAAGGTAAGCGTACCTTGTGTGAAACGGGTTGTTTCAATATTAAACTTTAGTACCTGTAACCCACCTAAAGTGAGCGCATTGATTTTATTAAATGGCTGCCAATTTTGTTTTTTCCCAAATATAGAAAAGCTATCTGAGTTTGCTTGTAGTTGCGGCAATAGGTTATTAATAATGGCATTGCCATGAGGTGTTTGAAAAGGCTTTAACTGCATGTCTTCGGCAAGTGGGCCGATAAACTGAATTTTTGATTTATCCAATGGTGCAGCTATTGCAGCAAAGCTTAAGCTGCTAAGCGTTAAAAGAGTCGCTGCATGCTTAAATAGCTTATTTTGATGACACCATGGTGCGCTAAATTTCATTATTATGCCTATTATTATTGGAAGTTTGGCCAAATATAGCATGTATTGTTACCATGCTCACATATCCAATATAGAGGAGAGAAAGTGACTTTACTGATAGTTTATATGGTAGTGGCGATTGTTATTTCGTTTTTATGTTCTGTGATGGAGGCTGTGTTATTAAGTATTTCGCCCAGCTATGTTGCATCACTTAGGAAAGAGCACCCTGAGCTGGCTAAACAGCTCGAAAAGCTTAAAAACAATATAGATCAGCCTTTAGCTGCTATTTTAACTTTAAATACGGTTGCCCATACTGCGGGTGCTGCTGGGGTAGGCGCACAGGCAGNGTCGTGTTTTCCGATGCGGCTGTAGGTATTGCATCAGCCATTATGACATTCCTCGTATTAATACTTTCTGAAATTATCCCTAAAACCTTGGGGGCTAATTACTGGCGAGCTCTAACGCCAAGTGTTACTTACGCTTTGCGGTTTTTAGTTATATCGCTAAAGCCTTTTGTATGGTTTGCACAAAAGCTAACAAATTTAATGGGTCCAAAGCACGATGAGGCTTACTATATTCGTCAAGAGATAGAGGCAATGGCTGATATAGGTACGGAGTCGGGTGCATTACATCAGGATGAGTCCGAAATAATTCGTAATCTATTGCATTTTAGACATGCAAAATTATGCGATTTAATGACGCCTCGAACTGTTATTTTTAAAATCCACAAAGACTTAACCGTGAATCAGTATTTAAACGATCACGGCTCGTCGTCATTTTCTCGTATATTGGTATTTGATAAAGACAGCGACGATATTGTAGGGTTTGTGCATAAAAACGATATTATGCTGGCATTTCATCGTTTAGGTACCGATTACAAAATTAGCAAATTGATTAAGCCTATTTATACGGTGCCGAGTTCTCAAAATGTATCGTCGTTACTGCAAACTCTTTTAACAAAGCGCACGCATATATGCCTAGTTGTAGATGAGTACGGTGACGTGCAAGGTATTGTAACGCTAGAGGACATGATTGAAGCTTTAATGGGGCTAGAGATTGTAGATGAGCGTGACCAATCTACTAATATGCGCGCAGTAGCAAGGCAGCGTTGGCACAAACGTTTAGCAAGCAGTGCGCATATAGTCAGTGAAGAAGATAAACACACTCGGGGTGATAATTAGTTAACCAGCCCCGATTAAATATTAATACCTCTTTAAGCTGGACTGCCATCAGTTTTCAGCCAATCTTTAGCCCAAGATATAAATTCGTCTTGTGGTTTAGGGCGGCTAAATAAAAAACCTTGTATGGCTAATTTTCTTTTATAATGCCTTAAATAAACGAGCTCTTCTGGGCGTTCAACACCTTCTGCCACTAGATCTAAATTATCTTTACTCGTAATATTAAATAACGAACTTACGACCACTTGAGAAAATAAATCTGTTTCTATATGGCTAATAAGTGAACGGTCTATTTTAATTTCAGTAAAAGGAAGATTTCGAAGCTGATTCATATTAGTAAAACCAACACCAAAGTCGTCTAGTGATATACCAAAGCCATGCATTCTTAATCTGTTTAGTGTTTCTAATTGCATGAGGCTTGAGAGTGCATGTTGTTCTGTTATTTCTATAATTATATTACTAGGCGTGAGTCGGTTTAGTTCTAAAATGAGTAGTAATTTATTAGGGCAGTTTAAGTCGTCGAGCTGAGTTGGCGATAAATTAAATGCCATTTTAAAATCATGACCTAGTTGCGCTTTCATATTTTTGAATTCGCTGGTGGCCTTTTCAAAAAGAGAAAATGTAATTTGATTAATTAAGTTGTGTTGTTCGGCAGTGTTTATAAAACGGTTAGGTAAAATAATATTGCCGTCTTTACTTGATAAAATACGCGCTAAGACTTCAACGCTCTCAATTTTATTGTTATCAGCGTTTATTTTTGGTTGGTAAAAAGGCGTTATTTCATCGTTTTTTAATGCATCAATAAGCTCATCTTTTGAAATGGCTGACTCTTTTAATAAAGTGTGGCTGTTTAATTGCGCCACTTTAATAAGTAACCTACTAACCTGAGACAGTTGCACTGGCTTTGAAATATTACCAATGAGGTGGGCGTTATGTTGTTTCGCGAGGTTGGCGGCTAAGCTAATAACTTTATGGTCCATTTCAGAAACAATAATAATACCGCCTTGATAATGTAACTCTCCTAAGTGGCGGATTAATTCCATGCCGTCCATTTCGGGCATATTGAGATCAGTAAAAATAGCATCAAAGTAGTTAACATCTTCTGTTACTTTTTCAAGAGCTTCAGCAGCACTCAAGCAGGTGACTACATTATCAGACATATTTAATTCATTTAATATGGCTTCCATAACAATCAAAATCGCTTTTGAGTCGTCAACAACTAAAATGTTAGGCACTATTTTGTTCACTGTTATCCCTTTCAATGTATAGCTTATGGTTACTATAAAAGTAGTAGTGTTTTTTTATTTTGTCAGTATCAAATGCTTTTATTTTGAAAATAGTTATAGAACACCTTTACTCGTGTTTTTAAGTTGATTAGGTATACTAGCGCCATTATTTTAAATGGTCTTAATTATGATAAGAATAGATCTTACTTTAGCCGAGCAGCCATTTTCGCTTATGGTGTCTGGGCAAAAAATTGTGCAGGTATTTCACGCGCAACAAGCCATTACCTTTGATAACCCTCGTGAAAACTATTATCAGTTTACTTACGACAACAAAGTAATAGGTATTGATACAGAGACAGTCGAAGAGCAAAGCATTTCGCTCTTTGTAGATGATCAATTTGCAACACAACTTGCGTTACCAGCACCTACAAATGGATCACCTAAAAAAGGCTTTTTGGGGCTGGCTGCATTAGGTTTTAAGCTTTTTAAAAGTGCTAAGGTAATTAAAGTAGTGCTTGCAGGGGCTTCTGTTGCAGGCTATGCGTGGTTATTTAGTATAGAATTTGCATTAATGCTAATTGGGTGTTTAGTTGTACACGAATACGGCCATGTGCGAGCAATGAAATACTTTGGCATAAAAACCAAAGGTATTTACTTAATCCCATTTGTAGGTGGGCTAGCTGTAAGTGACGACAAAATAACGACTCGTTGGCAAGATGTCGTTATATCGCTAATGGGACCTGCATTTGGTTTAATTACCTCGGTACTGGGTGTCGTTTTATATTACGTCACCGAAATGGAAATATTTGCAGGTGTGGCGGTTCTTAGTGCGTTATTAAATTTATTTAACTTGTTACCAATTTTACCGCTTGATGGCGGGCATGTATTAAAAAGTATTAGCTTTTCAATGCGTTCATGGATTGGTTTAAGCGTATGCTTATTAGGCGTACTATTTGGCTTATGGCTGAGCTACACCTTTGGCTTAATGTTACTGGTATTCTTTTTGTTTGTAGGTGCGCTGGAAATTGTATTTGAGTGGCGAGGCCGTCACTACTCACACTTAATGCCGCTAGATAAATATGGCCAAGGCTTTTCAGCGGTAATGTATGTAGTTGTAGTCGCTGGGCATGTAGCTGTAATGATGCACTTTGCCGATTCAGAAAATCCAATATTAAGCCTTCCAATGACTATTTTATCGAGCTAGCATTTATCGTTCTAGGTAAAAGCGGGCTGTAATATTTGTTACAGCCCGTTAAAAATTAATAAAAGCTTAATACCAGCGATATAAAAACCCCAGTTACAAATAACTGCACAACACAAAATCCCATAATATCTTTTGCTTTTAAGCCTGCTATTGCCAATACGGGTAATGCCCAAAAAGGTTGAATTAAATTAGTCCAGGCATCACCCCATGCAACAGCCATTGCAACGCGCGATATATCAGCACCTAGCTCTTGTGCTGCAGGTATTACAATAGGTGCTTGTACAGCCCATTGGCCACCGCCAGAGGGAACAAACATATTAACGAGCCCTGCACTTATAAAACTAAAAAATGGCAAGCTATCAGCATCTGCAACGGCAATAAAGCCACGTGATATCTGTTGTGCTAATCCGCTATCAACCATTACCGCCATGATGCCGGCATAAAAAGGAAATTGAATAACAATGCCAGCCCCGCTTGGAATTGCTTGTTGCAGACTGTTAAGTAAATTATGGGGTGTTTGATGCAGCGTAATAGCTAAAAACAAAAATACGGCAATAACGCTATTAAGGTTTAAGTTTCCGCCAGTAATAAAAAAGTAATAGCCTAAATATGCCAAACCTAATAAGCCAATTGTCATACCGAGTAGTTTACTTTGTTCTAAATGTTGGGCAGGTCTCGTTATTGTAGTAGGCTTAGGTGTTGTCTCTTGTAAAAGAGCTGGGTCGATATATACGCTTTCTTGCTCGCTTGGCAGCATATAGCGATTAACGAGCGGCATAATAATGAATAAACCAACTAATATGGCTATATTAAAGCCCGCAAATAAAGTGTGCTCTGTACTAATAATACCAATGCTGGCCTCTGAAAAGTGACCATCGGTTGCGATAGTTAAAGGAATCGAACCGGCTAATCCGCCATGCCATACAACAAAACCTGAGTAAGCGCTGGCTACTAATAATCGATAATCAACACGAGTATGTTTAGCAATTGCCTTGGCAAAAAGGGCACCAATAACTAAGCCAAATCCCCAATTTATCCAGCTCGCTAAAAGCGAAATAAGCGTTACTAATATAATTGCTTTAGGTGCGGTGCTTGCAAATGTTGCTAGTTTTTCTAATAACTTACTTATAGGTGGCGTACTTGCCAACATGTAGCCTGTAATTAACACTAGTAGCATTTGCATAGCAAAACTTAATAAGTTCCAAAACCCACCTCCCCACGCTTGTAATACTTCAATGTTGGTTGCGGTTGTAAATAAGCCCGCACTGACAAGAGTAATTATTGTAAGTAAAATTACAAATATAAAAGGGTCGGGAAGATAGCGCTCTACAATTTTAGTAAAAGGGCGGGCTATTTTATTAAGCATAAGCACAACTGTTTTGGTTATTATTTTAACGCTAATTAATCATGAAAAATCATCATTGGCAAACAGCATTTAGTCTTATATTTGCGGTTAAAAGCTTAAACATTGCTTAAAAGCATCGCTTACAGTAACGTACTGTTTATAGATAATTTACTAACGAAGATTTTGTATTATGCCGGTGATATTTAAAAGGCTAGCGTTACTTGTTCGCGCTCATATAGATCAGTTGAGTTGGCAAGCAGTGGCATTAGCTATTTTGACTCATATGCTATTAACATGGAGCTTACTATTTATAGCGAATGAGAAAGCGTTAACCTCGCTTACTACCTTTTTTTACTATTACACAGTAACAACATCAACAGTGGGATATGGTGACTTTAGTCCAGCTACTGATCTTGGTCGTTGGGTGGTTGCATTAATACAAATTCCATTTGGTTTAGCTTTATTTGGTGTTTTGCTAGGAAAAGCAGGACAAACTGTTACTTACTTAATTAGGCGCGCTATGACTGGTGATAAAAACTTTGCCCACAGTAACCACCATATTATTATTTTTGGTTGGCACGACACTCGTACAAAAAAGATGATTGATTACATTTTGGCAGATACGAAACGTACTGACCGTCGTATTTTACTCGCGGTAACAGAGCAAATGGATCATCCTTTTTTAGCTAACGAAAGCGTTGATTTTGCACGTTTAACGAGTTTTACAAATTTAGCTGAACTAGAGCGGGTAGCTATTCGTAGTGCTGATAAAGTGATTATTGATGGTCAAGATGACGACCAGACATTTACGACAGCCCTGCGCATAAGTCGCTTAGTAAAAGATGATTGTCATATAAGTGCTCACTTTTTAGATGAAACTAAAGTTGAGATGATGTTAGAGCATTGCCAAAATGTAGAATGTAGTAGTGCAAAATCAGCTGAGATATTAGTACGCTCAATGCAAGATCCAGGTTCGAGCCGTGTGCAAGAGGAGCTGCTATCTACTTTGCACGGCGATACACAATTTAGCTTGAAAGTACCAAGTGGCTGCAAAGATATGGAGTTTGGTACTTTGTTTCATCACTTTAAGCTTGAGCATGATGCAATACTGTTAGGTGTTGCTCATAATTTAAGTGCGCAAAATATGGATTTAAACCCACCATTAGATTACAAAGTAAGTGAAGGCGATATTTTGCACTATATATCGGTAGAACGAGTATTAAATAGTGAAGTAGACTGGTCGAGCCTAGAAAAATAATGAATGAAGTTGTATTTTTAATTGTTGTTTTAAGTGCTTACATATTACCTGTCGTTATTGTACTTAACAGTAAGCGTACACAGGGTCATGAAAAGAATGGCTGGCTAATGGGAATCATTATATTTTCTTGGTTAGGTTTAATGATGTACTTTACCATTGTGCCCAAGCATAGGCACAAAAAGAAAAAGGCTAAATAGAGTAGTTAGCCTTTATAGCAGTTTTCGTTGGAATAATTACTCTTCCAACTGTTTGAGTTTATGCTCAATTAGAGGGTCGTCAGGTAGAAGTTGCTGGGCGACTTCTAATAGCTGAATAGCATCATTAGGGTGCTCATCTTGGTGCTTAAGTGCCACATCTATTAATGGCTGAATATCAATTTTTGCTTGATGCTCTTGTACATACACTTCTTTTTCATCAGCTAAAATTTTATGCGCTGTACTCAATAATGCTAAACGATGGGGGGAGTCTGCATTAGCCGTATTGAGACTTTGATAATAATCTTCTTTTAAGCGTAAGGTTTTGGTTTGCAGGCGAAACTGTGCAATATCGATTTGCTGATGTTGAATGAAATCAACGGCTACTTGCTTATAAAACCCAAACTTATTCAAATATGTAGCGTGTGTGCCATGTCCCATACCAAATACTCGCAAGTGAGTTAACTGCTTATAGCGCTTGGCGTGCATTCGGTCTATACGATTAGTAGGATCGTAAATAATATAGCCTTGGGCATCTCCTAAATCTAGATCGTGATAATCTTGTTGCCAGTCAAACTGCTGAGCTATATCGGTACTAGAGCGGTCATCCCACGGTACTAATTCTTTATTTTTAGTACTTACCGGGTGAAAGAACAGTACTTGGTTTAGCTTTAATAGTTTAGCAAAAGCGCCAACAGCAAATCCGCCACGGCTTAAGCCATAGCCTAATCGACAATTAAACGGCGTAAGTAATGTTGATAATTGCTCGAGAAAAAAGATTAAATTACGATTACGAAACCAATTACTTTTACCTAAATGCTGAAAAGCGATTACGTTTACGTTTTGTTTTTGAGCCAAGTGATAACCCCATGGTGCAAAATCAGGGTGAAGATCTTGCTCTTGCACGTTAGTGCCTGCGGGTGAAAAGGTAAAAAGCAGGGGCTTATTAACGTCAACAAAATCATACTTAACAAATACATCGCCGAGTAAATCACTACCCGTCATGGGTAATCGAGTTTGTTGCTCATTGCGCGGGAGAGTTAACCATTCATCTAACCAATACAGTAATTTCATTAATCCTCCAGCTATAAGTCAGCGTAGATCATATCAAACTCAATGAAATTAGGTCAAACCGAGAGGGTGTTACTGCGCCATTTTGATTATTTCATCCCAGTCATTTTTAGTAACAGGCATTATTGATAGTCGTCCGCCTTTTTTAAGTGCGATTTCAGTAATATTATTATTGGCTTTAATATCTTTAAGGCTAATTAATTTTTTTAAATGGCTTTGGTAAGTAACCTCAACAACAACCCAGCGTGGTTTGTCGCTGGTGGCTTTTGCATCGTAATAGTCGCTACTTAAATCAAACTGAGTAGGATCTGGGTAGGCATCGTGTGCCACTTCGGCAATACCCGCTACACCTACGTGTTTACAGCTTGAATGGTAAATCATCACTGAATCACCGACCTTAACGCCATCACGCATGAAGTTTCGCGCTTGGTAATTACGCACGCCTTCCCAAAGAGTCGTTTGTTTTGGTGCGTTTTTTAAATCATCTAATGAAAACGCATCGGGTTCAGTTTTAAATAGCCAGTAAGCCATAACAGTATTCCTAACAAATATTTACTTCCCACTATTGTATAGTATCATTTAGATACTAGGGTAATGAGGAAGAAGTAATGAGCCAAGTATTAGATGATTTATTGTCGTTGTTAACACTTGAAGAAATTGAGCAAGGTTTATATCGAGGACAAAGCCAAGATTTAGGCTTTGGTGCTGTGTTTGGCGGTCAAGTTATGGGGCAGGCGCTTTCTGCCGCTAAAGAAACTCTACCTGAGGGGCGTATAGTTCATTCATTACATTCTTACTTTTTACGCCCAGGCGATCCAGCTAAACCGATTGTTTATGATGTAGAAACTATTCGCGATGGAAAGAGCTTTAGTACTCGCCGAGTAAAAGCGATTCAGTACGGTAAGCCAATCTTTTATATGACAGCGTCATTCCAAGGTGAAGAAAATGGTTTGTCGCATCAAGCAACAATGCCTGATGTACCCGCACCTGAAGAGTTACGTTCATCACTTGAGTTTTATCAAGATAACGCTTCGCATATCCCTGAAGTCATTCGTAATAAGTTTACGCGTGAAATGCCAATTGAAATGCGACCAGTTACTTTTCATAACCCATTTAAACCAGAAGTTATGGAGCCAGTAAAGCATATTTGGTTTAAAGCTAATGGTGAAATGCCAGACGATCAGCGCATCCACAATTACTTATTAGCATACGCCTCTGATTTTGAGTTTTTACCAACAGCATTGCAGCCTCATGGTGTATCGTTTATGCAGTCAAATATGCAAGTAGCTACTATAGATCATGCAATGTGGTTTCATCGCCCATTTAGAATGGATGATTGGATTTTGTATTCAATTGATAGTCCAAGTGCGAGTAATGGGTGTGGTTTGGTACGCGGGCAGTTTTTTGATCGCCAAGGCAACTTGGTTGCCTCAACAATGCAAGAAGGGGTTATGCGTCAGCGCTAACCCCCTTTTATAGATATAGTACTAGGGCGTGTTGAACTTTGGTGGGTGAATTTACAGCAGTATGTTTGGTTTTTAGGCAAGGCAGAGTCTATGCAGTGTGGTTATTCCCCATAAATAGGCGATAACGCAGCATAAAGACCAAACATGCGCTGCCCTTTGGGTTCTTTCTAGGGACGATTAATTCTTTGTTGCTCGGTTTTTACTTAGCCCACTAGGTTACAAACCTCGCGCCGCGATTTAATCGCCCCTAGATTGAACAAATTTCAATCCACAAAGATCAACACGCCCTAGTTACACTGATCTTGTACTATATCGCTGATTGACTGCCAGACGCGTGCTGGCAGTAATGTTTTAAGGTGTGCGTAGGTTTCGCAAAGTTGTGTACTGCCTACTAAGCCTTTATCACCATCTGTTATTAACGACTCGCCACGTAAGTTTTCGATAAAACTAACAAGTACTTTTTTATCAAAAAATTCAGGTGTTTTAATACCATGCAGTGTGCCTAAACGTTGTGCAAGCACTTGGCTCTCTCGTTCTAATTCTGCTTTTTCAATGCCATCACTTGTTTGAATAAAACCAATCACAATAGCGTAACGTTGTAGAGTAAAACTAAGTGCTCGTCCAAGCATTTCTAGCTTAGCTAAGCAGTCATTACTGTTCGTTATATGAATGTTATCGCCATCAAACTCAATTAAATTTTGATCAGCAAAATTAGCTAAAATACGCGTTATATAGTTTTCATCAAGAGGCTGTAAATACCATTCTTTAGCAAATAACGGATAAAACGTTTTTACAAGTTGCTGGCATTGCTCAATAGTTGTGCTGTGTTGTTTGAATAGATGTAGTGCAATTAAGCTTGGTACTGCAAACAAGTGCAAAATGTTGTTTCGGTAGTAATTAAACAGTACTTTTTCTTTATCGCTAATAGTAATAATTTCGCCAAATTCATCACTGATAACTTCAAACTTATTCAGCTTTAATGCATGCGTTAGTAATTGCTCTGGTGTTTCGTCTGGCGCGGTTACTTTATCGCTATAGCTTGCATCGCGCTGTAAGCGCAGATAAAAATCAAGTTGTGCTAATAGCTTTGGTTTACTCAATGCTTGTTTATCGTTAACCAGCAATATCATCGCTAGTAAGTTAACCGCATTAAGCGCGGCCGCATTATTAATTTTAACCATTACTTGGTCGGCAAGTTTAGTTACTTGTGGCGCTAACCATTGTGGCTTTTGCACATCGGTAGGGTGTATTGAATCACGCCAATCAGGTTGGTTATCGTTTAAGTATTGGTTAATCGAGATTGGATCACCAAAGTTTAAATTACCACGACCGTAGTTTTTAAGGTTTTTGATTGCCTTAAAAATACCAAATATAGATTCGCCTTTTTTATCTTTTCCATCCAGCTCTTTAAGGTAGGTGTTAATTTCCATGACGTGCTCGTAGCCAATGTACACAGGAACGATAGATATTGGTCTGTCTATTCCGCGTAGCATTGCTTGTAATGTCATAGATAGCATACCTGTTTTAGGTGGAAGTAAGCGCCCAGTTCGGCTTCGACCGCCTTCCGTGTAAAACTTAACAGAGTAACCTTTAATAAACAGTTGGCTTAAATACTCTTTGAATATGGCAGAATAAAGTTTATTGCCTGCAAACGAGCGACGAATAAAAAATGCCCCGGAGCGTCTAAATATGCCACCGGCAGGGAAAAAATTAAGATTTATANCCTGCCGCTATATGTGGTGGAACTAAGCCTAAATGATAAATAGAGTAAGTAAGCAGTAAGTAATCCATATGACTGCGATGACAAGGCATATAGATTATTTCATGGCCTTTATCTGTTAGTTCATGAATTTGTTCTGCGTGTTTAATATCAATACCGTTATAGAGCTTATTCCACAACCAAGTTAAAAATCGCTCGGCCACACGTATCATTGCTTCAGAGTAATTAGCAGCTATCTCATCAAGTAGCTTAAGTGCATTTTGGCGGGCTTCTGTTTGGCTAATGTTTTTAGCTTTAGCTTCATCTTGAATTGCTTTTTTTATTGTAGGTGACGCTAATAATGAATTAAATAATTGTTCACGAGAGGGCATTTTAGGGCCTGTAGCAGCTAGCTTTTGGCGCTTAAAGTGAACACGTGCTACACGTAATAATTTATGTGGTAACTCGCTTACATCGGCTTTTTCATTAACTAAAAGCGATAAGTCGAGTGGTTGGCTAAAGCGAATAAAGTTGTCGCGTCCTGAAAACAACACCACAAAAAACTTTCTAAACCAGCTAGGAGTTAGAGAGTGCGTAATTAAAGTTCGTAGCCCCGGCTTTTCTTTACCCGGGTCGCGACCCCATAAAATAGTAACCGGAACCACTTGTACGTTTTGCTGCCCACTTTGTATTAGGTATTCAATAATTTGTTTACCTTGAGCTAAAGCATTGGTTGGCTTAGCTTCATCACCAAACAGTGGTGGTGGATTTTTAATACCAATAAAACGGTCTAAATCTTGGTTACCTAATACTTGCTCTTCAGTTGGGCTAGGTAGACCATTTTTTTTACACGCATGTGCGAGAGCCGCTAAATCAAATCGTGAATTTAAACGCACTATATAAAATGTAGGATACTCAGGGTTTAGATCATACTGTTTAATAGGATTTTCTGGCAGCACTTTGCTTTTTACAAATAAGCGGCTAAATCCAGCAGACATAACATTTAAACAATAATTAAAAATACGCATCGACTCACCATATTGAGAGTATTAAGGGCAAAATTAGCGCAGTAGGATACCATAATATCTAAAAATCACTTAGTTTGCGTAATTAAGGTGTTAACTTGTTTATTGACTAGCAAGTAGAGCTATTAGTTCAAGTATAGCTAATAAGCATGTATGGGCGCTTATTTAATCAAATTTACAGCCATTGTATTGTTTCTAAATAGTTGTTGCATTTATCACCAATACCTCTATAATACGCAGGCTTTCAAAATTCCTCTGGGAATTAGAAAGGATAAATTAAGCTTGGATTTCAAGCTAATAAACAGGAGTTCCGATTTGGAACTCAACGTAGATATAATCAAACAGCCGACATCTTAAGTTTTAAGATTGTTTCGGTCGTTTTTTTATGCTCTTTTATATGCTCTTTATATTGAGGTTAAGAATGTCAAATCAACGCATTCGTATTCGCCTAAAAGCTTTTGACCACCGTTTGATTGACCAATCAACGGCAGAAATCGTGGAAACTGCGAAACGCACTGGCGCACAAGTACGTGGTCCAATCCCACTACCTACACGCTTTGAACGTTTTACTGTACTAACTTCACCGCACGTTAATAAAGATGCGCGTGATCAGTACGAGATCCGCACCCATAAACGTCTGATAGACATCGTAGAACCAACTGACAAGACTGTAGACGCGCTTATGCGTTTAGATCTTGCTGCTGGTGTTGATGTTCAAATCAGCCTGGGTTAATCGAAAGATTAGAGAGGTTTTAGGAAAATGGCATTAGGTCTAGTCGGTCGTAAAGTGGGTATGACACGAATCTTCACTGAAGATGGTGTATCTATCCCTGTGACAGTTATTGAAGCGACACCTAACCGCATTGCTCAGATCAAATCTGACGCAACAGACGGTTATAACGCGCTTCAAGTAACCGCAGGCACTAAAAAAGCAAGTCGTGTAAACAAAGCTAAAGCGGGTCATTTCGCTAAAGCTGGTGTTGAAGCGGGTCGCGGTCTGTGGGAATTCCGCCTTAACGGTGGTGAAGGCGATTTTGAAGTAGGCGCTGAGCTTACTGTTGAATTATTCAACGAAATCAACAAGGTTGACGTAACCGGTACTTCTAAAGGTAAAGGTTTCCAAGGTGGTGTTAAGCGCTGGAATTTCAGCATGCAAGACGCTACACATGGTAACTCTCTATCTCACCGTGCTCCTGGTTCAATCGGTCAAAACCAATCACCTGGTAAGGTGTTTAAAGGTAAGAAAATGGCCGGTCATATGGGTGCTGAGCGTGTAACGACTCAAAACTTAGAACTAGTTCGCGTTGACGCTGAGCGTAATTTGCTTTTAGTTAAGGGTGCAGTACCTGGAGCTATTGGCGGTGACGTTATCGTTAAACCAGCTGTTAAAGCATAAGTCCTGGAGATTTAGTGATGGAATTAGCAATTAAAGACGCTTCTGGCGGTCTTGAAGTTTCTGAAGCTACTTTTGGACGTGAGTTTAACGAAGCATTAGTACATCAAGTAGTTGTTGCATACGCAGCAGGTGCTCGTCAAGGTACTCGTGCTCAGAAGACACGTTCTGAAGTAAGCGGTGGTGGTAAAAAACCATGGGCTCAAAAAGGTACTGGCCGTGCACGTGCCGGTACAATCCGTAGCCCAATTTGGCGTTCAGGTGGCGTTAGCTTTGCAGCTAAACCACAAGACCACAGCCAAAAAGTAAACCGTAAAATGTACCGTGGTGCGATTAAAAGCATCTTATCTGAATTAGTTCGTCAAGAGCGTTTAATCGTTGTTGAAAGTTTTGCTCTAGCAGCACCAAAAACTAAAGAACTAGTTGCTAAGCTTAAAGAACTTGAGCTTAAAGATGTTCTTATCGTGACTGAAGAAGTAGATGAAAATCTTTTCTTATCGGCACGTAACCTTTATAAGGTTGACACACGTGATGTAGCTGGTATCGATCCTGTAAGCTTAATTGCTTTCGATAAGGTACTTATTACAGCCGCTGCTGTTAAGCAACTTGAGGAGGCGCTAGCATGATTCGCGAAGAACGTCTTTTAAAAGTGATCCTTGCTCCACATATCTCTGAAAAAAGCACAATTGCTGCTGAAGAAAACAATACTATTGTTTTTAAAGTAGTAAATGACGCAACTAAAGCTGAAATTAAAGTAGCAGTTGAGAAGCTTTTTGAAGTAGAAGTAACTGGTGTTCGCACACTTAACGTTAAGGGTAAAACAAAACGTACTGGCGCACGTTTCGGTCGTCGTAGCGACTGGAAGAAAGCTTACGTTACTCTTAAAGAAGGCAGCGAGCTAGACTTTGTCGGCGGCGCCGAGTAATAAGGGGATAGAATTATGGCACTTCAAAAGTGTAAGCCTACTTCTGCGGGCCGTCGTCACCTAGTTAAAGTGGTTAACTCTGATCTACATAAGGGTAAGCCATACGCACCACTTTTAGAGAAAAACTCTAAATCAGGTGGTCGTAATAACAATGGTCGTATTACGGTTCGTCATATCGGTGGTGGTCATAAACAACACTACCGTTTAATCGATTTTAAACGTACTAAAGATGGCATTCCAGCTACTGTTGAACGTTTAGAATACGATCCAAATCGTAGCGCAAACATCGCTCTTGTATTATATGCAGACGGTGAGCGTCGTTACATTATCGCACCTAAAGGCTTAAAAGCTGGCGATGCAATCCAGTCTGGTGTTGATGCACCAATCAAGCCTGGTAATGCATTACCAATGCGTAATATGCCTGTAGGTTCGACTGTTCACAACGTAGAATTAAAACCAGGTAAAGGTGCTCAAATCGCACGTTCTGCTGGTGCATACGTTCAAATCCTTGCTCGTGATGGTCAATATGTAACATTACGTCTTCGTTCAGGCGAAGTTCGTAAAGTTGAATCTGATTGTCGTGCGACTCTAGGTGAAGTAGGCAATGCTGAGCATATGCTTCGTTCACTTGGTAAAGCAGGTGCAAATCGCTGGCGTGGTATTCGTCCGACAGTTCGTGGTGTTGCCATGAACCCGGTAGATCACCCACACGGTGGTGGTGAAGGTCGTACATCTGGTGGTCGTCATCCTGTGTCTCCATGGGGTAAACCGACTAAAGGTGCGAAGACGCGTAAGAACAAGCGTACGGATAAATTTATAGTACGTCGTCGTACTAAGTAATATTGAGGAATAGCCATGCCACGCTCTCTCAAGAAGGGTCCTTTTATAGACCTACACTTGCTGAAGAAGGTAGAGAAAGCTTTGGAAAGCGGTGAGAAAAAGCCAATTAAAACTTGGAGCCGTCGTTCAATGATCATACCTAACATGATCGGATTGACCATTGCTGTCCATAATGGTCGCCAGCACGTACCAGTTTTCGTTTCTGACGAAATGATCGGTCACAAACTAGGTGAATTTGCACCAACTCGCACTTACCGTGGCCATGCTGCGGATAAGAAAGCGAAGAAACGATAAGAGGGGAAGATAAATGCAAGCATTAGCTAAACATAAATTCGCCTCTGGTTCGGCGCAAAAAGCACGTCTAGTTGCAGATCAGATCCGCGGGTTACCTGTAGATCGCGCACTAGAAATCCTGGCGTACAGCCCGAAGAAAGCGGCTGTATTAGTTAAGAAAGTACTTGAGTCTGCTATTGCTAACGCAGAGCATAACGAAGGTGCTGACATTGATGAGCTTCGTATAACAACGATCTTTGTGGACGATGGTCCTACAATGAAACGTATTATGCCTCGTGCTAAAGGACGCGCAGACCGCATCCTTAAGCGTACAAGCCATATCACTGTTATGGTTTCAGATAGCTAGGAGTATAAGTAATGGGACAAAAAGTTCATCCTACTGGTATTCGCCTAGGTATATCTAAACCTTGGGTTTCTACCTGGTACGCGAGTTCAAAAGATTTCTCTGCACAGCTTTTTGGCGATCACAAAGTTCGTACATTCCTTACTAAGGAATTGAAAACGGCTTCTGTGTCTAAAATCGTTATTGAGCGTCCAGCAAAATCAATCCGTGTAACAATTCATACGGCTCGTCCGGGTGTTGTTATCGGTAAAAAAGGCGAAGACGTAGAAAAATTACGTCAAGCGGTAACTAAAATCGCTGGTGTACCTGCTCAGATTAATATCTCTGAAGTACGTAAACCAGAACTAGATGCACAACTAGTAGCAGACGGCATTGCCTCTCAACTAGAACGTCGTGTTATGTTCCGTCGCGCTATGAAGCGTTCGGTACAAAATGCAATGCGCATCGGTTCTAAAGGGATTAAAGTTGAAGTTAGCGGTCGTCTTGGCGGCGCTGAAATCGCACGTTCAGAATGGTATCGTGAAGGTCGTGTACCTCTACATACTCTTCGTGCTGATATCGATTACGCAACTTCTGAAGCCTTAACCACTTATGGTATCATTGGTGTTAAAGTTTGGATCTTCAAAGGCGAAGTTATTGGTGGTTTACCACTAGTACAAGAGCAAGAGAAGCCAGCTAAACGCGCACCAAAGAAAGCCAAGAAAAGTGCTAAGTAGAGGTAGCGACTAATGTTACAGCCAAAACGTACAAAATTCCGTAAAATGCACAAAGGCCGCAACCGCGGTTTAGCGCAAAACGGTAACAAAGTAAGCTTCGGTACTTTCGGATTGAAAGCAACTGGCCGTGGCCGTATGACTGCTCGTCAAATCGAAGCAGCTCGTCGTGCTATGACGCGTCACGTGAAACGTCAAGGTAAAATCTGGATTCGTGTCTTCCCTGACAAACCGATTACAGAAAAACCTCTTGAAGTTCGTATGGGTAAAGGTAAAGGTTCTGTTGAATATTGGGTTGCTGAAATTCAGCCTGGTAAAGTACTTTACGAAATGGAAGGTGTTTCAGAAGAGCTTGCTCGTGAAGCATTCGACCTTGCTGCTCGTAAATTGCCATTCAAAACAACTTTCGTAACTCGGACGGTAATGTGATGAAAGCTAGCGAACTAAAAGACAAAAGCGTAGAAGAGCTTAATGCTGAACTTCTAGGACTACTTCGTGAGCAATTTAATATGCGCATGCAAGCTAGCACTGGTCAGTTAGCTCAGACACACACGCTAAGAACAGTACGCCGCGATATCGCGCGTGTAAAAACAGTTATTAACCAGAAGGCAGGTCAATAATGAGCGATAAAATTCGTACTCTTCAAGGCCGTGTAATCAGCGACAAGATGGAAAAATCTTTCACTATCGCTATCGCACGTTATGTGAAGCACCCAATCTATGGGAAATTCATTAAACGTACGACTAAGTTACACGTACATGACGAAAATAACACAGCAAAAGCGGGTGACGTAGTTACTATCCGTGAATGCGCACCAATTTCTAAGAATAAATCTTGGACTTTAGTAGACGTTATTTCTAGTCCAAAACAAGCTTAATTTTTTAATTAAGTTAGTTTTGTAAAAAAGCCCCGGCATTAGCTGGGGCTTTTTGTTTTTAAAGCACCTGCAAACAGTAAACTAGGATGAGCGGGTCACCTGGATCAGTCTTATATCTGAAAATACAAAGTTATCTTGGGGAGTAGTGAGAGTTTCATGTACCAGTTACTTTTTTGCTAGCAGAACCATCTACTGAATCAGAAGAAGTTAGATAATAAACTTACATATCTCAGTTAATTTAATGCCAACATGGGGTCATCTAATTCGTGGTGTTACTTTTCTTTTACAGTCTTTTAGTTTGAGAACTCACTTACCTTATTTTATTACAATGATACAGTTTCAAAGTATCGAAAATAGACATCCATACACAACTTTCATCATCAGCTTATCTGGTTTTTTTATGTCTAAAACCTCAATTTATCGCCTTAAATTAATATTCTGGTATGATTAGCAAATATGCGCTTTTGAATGAATTTTTGAGGTAGTAATGACGCGTAGTTTTGAATTTCATTTGACTGATGAAGTAGCCACGGTCGCAATGGGTAATCGCGTTGCTGATATTATAGAGCAAGGTGCGGTTATTTATTTACATGGTGATTTAGGCGCTGGTAAAACAACGTTTACTCGAGGTGTAGTGCAAGGCTTTGGACATACAGGCAAAGTTAAAAGCCCAACGTATACACTTGTTGAACCCTATGAACTCGAGCGCGCAAATGTTTATCATTTTGATTTATACCGCTTAGGTGACCCTGAAGAACTAGAATACATGGGAATACGCGATTATTTTTCACCAGATGCAATTTGCGTTGTTGAGTGGCCTGAAAAAGGTGGTGAATTTATTCCTGTGCCTGATTTAGATATTACTCTAAGCTATATGGGTAACGAACGTAAAATTGTTATTAATAGCGCCAGTGAGCGTGGTGTAGCAATTGTCGAAAAACTAAATAACAAATAATAATATAGTTAAGGCAGTAATTATCAAATGAGCCGAGGTGTAGTTAAACTCTTTATTTACCTTATGGTTATTACCATAAGCTTGCCGCTGTGGGCCAAAAATACAATTAATAGTGTACGCGTATGGCCGTCCCCTGATAGTACGCGTGTGGTATTTGATTTAAATGATAAGCCTGACTTTAGCTATTTCATGCTTAAAAACCCAAGCCGCTTAGTAATTGATTTAGAAAACACTAGCGAGTTAAAAATACTACCAGGTGTACCACCAAAACATCAAATAGTGAGCAAGCTACGCTACTCAAAACCTAAAAATAAGCACAGTGTTCGGTTAGTGTTTGAATTAAACGCACCAGTAAAGCCAGTTGTATTTGCTTTAGCGCCTACAGGCCCTTATAAAAATAGGCTCGTTGTTGATTTATACAATAAAAGCCAAGCTGCCACAGTTGTTTCTCCTGCTCAAACAGCCGNAGTTAAGACAAGAACGCGATATTGTGATTGCAATTGATGCGGGTCATGGCGGCGAAGATCCAGGTTCAATTGGTCCCTCTGGCACGTACGAAAAAACAGTAACACTGCAAATTGCAAAACGTTTAGAGCGCATGATTGATGGCGAACGTGGGATGATTTCGCGCATGGTACGAAGCGGTGACTACTTTGTAAAACTTAATACGCGTACCAATCGTGCTCGTGAAAAAAAGGCCGACTTTTTTGTCTCTATTCATGCTGATGCATTTACGAGCCCGGGACCAAATGGTGCCTCTGTTTGGGTGTTGTCGTTAAGGCGTGCTAATTCAGAGATAGGTAAATGGATAGAAGATAAAGAAAAGCACTCTGAGCTTTTAGGTGGCGCTGCGGATGTAATGAAAGATGCCGCTAACGAAAAATACTTAGCGCAAGCATTACTTGATATGTCGATGGATCACTCTATGAAAACCGGCTTAAACGTAGCTGACGAAGTGGTTAAAGAGCTACGTAAAGTTGCTAAGCTGCATAAAAAAGATCCCCAACATGCGAGTCTTGCTGTACTTAAATCACCAGATATCCCATCAATTTTAGTAGAAACAGGGTTTATATCTAACCCACGAGAAGAAAAGCTGCTTAAAAGTGCAAACCATCAAGAGCGTTTGGCTAAAGCTATATTTACTTCAATTAAAAATTACTATTTAAAAAATCCACCTGATGACTCTTTATTTGCTAAATTAAAGTCGCAATATCCCACAAAGCACAAGGTACGCCCGGGTGAATCTTTAAGTATGTTGGCGAGTCGCTATGGCATTACAGTCACTGAATTAAAACAAGTTAATAAGCTTAGCTCTAATACTTTGTTTATTGGGCAAGAGCTCGATATACCACAAAGTTAGTCATTATTATTAGCGCAATGCTTGCTAGGAAATCTCATGAATATTGAAATATTACCCGCGCGTTTAGCTAACCAAATTGCCGCAGGCGAAGTGGTTGAGCGCCCAGCGTCGGTAGTAAAAGAGCTAGTCGAAAACAGTTTAGATGCTGGCGCTACACGTATTCAGATAGATATAGAGCGTGGCGGTCATAAGCTTATTCGTATACGTGATAACGGTTCAGGGATAAGTAAAGATGAGCTAACGCTCGCGCTTTCTCGTCACGCTACGAGTAAATTAAAATCTCTTGATGACCTTGAAAATATTTGTTCACTTGGTTTTAGGGGGGAAGCGCTTGCGTCAATTAGCTCTGTATCGCGTTTAACACTGAGCTCAAAACCAAAAGATCAAGAAGCTGCTTGGCAAGCATTTGCAGAAGGTCGCGATATGGCCGTGCAAGTAAAGCCAGTAGCGCACCCTGATGGCACAACCATTGAAGTAAAAGATTTATTTTTTAACACCCCAGCTCGTCGTAAATTCTTGCGTACCGAAAAAACTGAATTTAGCCATATTGATGAGTTGATAAAGCGTATTGCGCTTAGTCGCTTTGATGTCTCTATTACACTAACTCACAACGAAAAAGTAGTAAGGCAGTATCGTGCGAAGACAGATCCCTCTCAGGCTATTACACGTGTAGCGCAAGTTGCAGGTAAGGCTTTTGCTGAGCAAGGTTTGCATATTCAATCAGGAGAGGGTGGCTTACAGCTGCATGGTTGGGTGCTACCTGTAGGTTCAGCTAATACGACTCAGTATACTTATGTTAATAATCGTATGATGCGCGATAAGCTTATTCTGCATGCTATACGCCAGGCATTTGAAGAAGTAAGTGGAACACAAGAATTACCCGGTTTTGTCATTTATATTGATATAGACCCTCGGCAGGTTGATGTAAATGTTCATCCAGCTAAGCATGAAGTGCGTTTTCATCAAGGGCGCTTAATTCATGACTTTATATTACAGGCTATTAAGCAAGTGGTAGTGCCGCTGCAAGGTGAGTTTACGAATGAACCGCTTAGCTCTGAGATGGAATCTGCGCCTGTGTTTATGGGGTCAGCGCATAGTAGTTCTAATGATACAAAAGCGGATGGAGTATTTGATTACCCTAAATCGCAATTACAGCCCTCTTACTCTGGAAGTGCTGGTAGTTCATCATCAGGTACTAGAAGTGTTGGCGGTGGCGGGGCATACCGTGCTACACCAAGTACGAGCCATCATGATGTAAACGCGTTTTATCAAGGTGTGAGTGAGCAACACGCTGCGCATTTTGATAATGTAGCAAACATACCCGTAGCACAACACCAGTTAGAGTCTGCGCATAATGTTTTAAAGACAGTTTCAATCATCAGTGTTAATGAAGGTGCGTGTGTATTTAGTGTTGAGCAGCAATTGTATTGCTCACATTTCAAATATGCATTGGTAGATGATTGGCATAATCAAATTAAAGAGTCCGGAAGTTTAGAAGGGAAAGCTCTTTTGCTGCCCGTAAGAGTAAACTTATCAAAAGAAGATTGCTTACTTATAGAAGCTCAGCAATCGTGGTTTACTTTACTTGGTTTTGAACTCGTAATAGAAAAACAGTTTATAATGGTTAAAAAATTGCCAGCGTGCTTATATTTACTTGATGTAAGTACAGCGATAGGTGAGCTACTTGATGGGTGTAAAGCAGGGCTTGAAAATATAGAGAATTGGTTAGAGTGGCAGATAAAATGTGTACCTCCCCGGTTTTATTTAAGCAATGTGTTTTTAGCGCAACAAATGCGCTTACAAAATAATCCGCAAACTATTGAACGCTTACGCGAAAAAGCAGTTAAAATAGAGCTAAATCACTATTTAATGCAATTAGATTAAGGTATCAGTGTTGAGTAATTTACCAGTCATATTTTTAATGGGTCCAACTGCTGCTGGTAAAACAGCATTGGCAATCTCACTGTGCGAGCATTTAAATACAGAAATAATCAGCGTTGATTCAGCGTTAGTGTATAAAGATATGAACATTGGTACTGCAAAACCCGATGCAGAAGAACTTGCTAAAGCTCCGCATCATCTGATCGACTTACTTGACCCGAGTGAAACATATTCAGTTGCTGATTTTAGGCGCGATGCAGTACAAAAAATTGACGAATTTCATAGACAAGGTAAAGTGCCTGTATTGGTTGGAGGTACAATGTTGTACTTTAAATCTTTAATTGATGGTTTATCGCCTTTGCCTGAAGCAGATACAGTAATAAGATCAGAGCTAGAAGCACAAGCTAAAGAATTTGGCTGGCCTCATTTATATAAAGAATTAGTTAAAGTTGACCCAAAAGCAGCCGAAAAAATAAGTGAGAATGACTCACAAAGAATTAATCGAGCTTTAGAGGTTTACAGGTTAACTGGTAAGACCATGACTGAGTTGCAAAAGCAAAAACAGCCGGCTTTACCTTATACTTTTCATCAATTTGCGATTGCACCGCAAGAACGTAGCGAATTACATTGCCGAATTGAAGAAAGGTTTAAAATAATGATTGATCAGGGGTTTGAAAATGAAGTTTCGACCCTATATCTACGTAAGGATTTACACCCCAATATGCCTTCTATTCGTTGTGTTGGTTATAGACAAATGTGGGATTACCTTGCGGGTGAAACAAGCCATGATGAAATGGTTTTTCGTGGCATCGCAGCAACACGTCAATTGGCAAAACGTCAGTTAACGTGGCTTCGTAGCTGGCCTGATGTTACTTGGTTAACAACGGGTGACGAAGAAAACTTGCATCGTGTAGTAAGTTCGCTAAGCTAGTAGTAGTTGAATATTGTTTTTTATCAAATAAGTTCAGCCACTTAATTATAATAACACCTAGAACGAAGGAACAATAACATGGCAAAAGGCCAATCGTTACAAGACCCATTTTTGAATGCACTACGACGTGAGCGCATTCCAGTATCAATCTTTTTGGTAAATGGCATAAAATTACAAGGCAAAATTCAGTCATTTGACCAATTTGTTATTTTACTAGAGAACACCGTAAATCAAATGGTTTATAAGCATGCAATTTCAACAGTTGTCCCTGCTCGCGCAGTTAACTTCCAAGCAGTTCAAGGGAGTGAAGACACTGAAGAACCAGAAGCTGGTAACTTTTAATTAGGAGCATAATGTTTGTTTGACCGCTATGAATCCGGCGAACAGGCAATTTTAGTTCATATCGACTTACCTAAAGAAGGGGATCGTGAAGATCTTCATGAATTAGAAATGTTGGTATCTTCTGCTGGTGTTAGTAGTTTGGCGGTTGTGCAAGGCAGCCGTCAAGCACCACATCCGAAACTATTCGTCGGTACCGGTAAAGCAGAAGAAATAGCTGAGATTGTCAAAATCCACAATGCAGATGTCGTAATTTTCAATCATCAACTCAGGCCGTCACAAGAGCGTAATTTAGAGCGTGTTTGTCAGTGTCGTGTGCTTGATAGAACGACGCTAATTCTTGATATTTTTGCCCAACGTGCACGTACCCATGAGGGTAAGCTGCAGGTTGAATTGGCACAACTTCGCCATATGTCGACTCGATTAATTCGGGGCTGGACCCATCTTGAACGCCAAAAAGGCGGGATTGGTTTACGTGGACCTGGTGAAACCCAACTTGAAACAGATAGACGATTACTTCGTGCCCGAATTCAAAATATCCGTGCGCGTTTAGCTAAAGTAGCAGTGCAACGCGAACAAGGTAGGCGAGCTCGTACTCGTAACGAAATACCTACGGTATCGTTAGTTGGCTATACCAATGCGGGTAAATCTACATTATTCAATCGAATTACGAATTCAGATGTATACGCGGCCGATCAGTTGTTTGCAACGCTTGACCCGACTCTACGTAAGCTTGAATTAGGTGATGTTGGTCCTGTTATCTTAGCTGATACAGTGGGCTTTATTCGTCATTTACCGCACGACTTAGTTGCTGCTTTTAAAGCAACGCTAACTGAAACTCGTGAAGCTGATTTACAGTTACATGTAATTGACGCAGCAGACTCTCGTCTTCAAGAGAATATTGAACAAGTACAATCGGTGCTTAAAGAAATTGAAGCCGATGAAGTACCACAGCTATTAATTTATAATAAAATTGATGCGCTGGATAACGTAAGCCCACGTATTGATCGAGATGACGAAGGCCAACCTATAAGAGTATGGCTTAGCGCTCAGACTGGTGAAGGGTGTGAATTACTTAGTGAGGCTATTAGTGAACTACTTGCTAAGAAGATGTTTAACGAAACATTATTTCTTACGCCATTGTATGGTCGCCTAAGAGCTGCATTGTTTAGTTTAAATGCAGTACATGAAGAGCGATTTGATGAGCAAGGTAATTGGCTGTTAGATGTTAGAATGCCAATGGTTGAGTGGAATCGTTTAATTAAAGAATTTGGTCCTGAAATTGCTGGTTTTATCAACCGTAATTAAAAATTGACGTTTTAATGTCGGTTTTTGTATGAGAAACGCGGTAGATTTGTTAGATTTAACACAATTTCCTAATTTATTTAGATAACAATGGAGTATAGCTATGGCCTGGAATGAACCGGGTAATAATGGCAATGACAAAGATCCGTGGAATAATAAAGGCGGACGTGATCAAGGCCCACCTGATTTAGACGAGGTGTTCCGCAAGTTTAGTAACAAGTTCGGCGGCTTATTTGGCGGGAAAAAATCCGGCAATGGTAGCGGCGGTGGACTTGGCGGAGCCGGTATTTCATTCATACTTATTATCGCCGTTATTGTATGGGCGTTAAGTGGTATTTATACGGTTAAAGAAGCCGAGCGTGGTGTGGTTCTTCAATTTGGTAAATATGACCGAATTGCTGATCCTGGTCTGCGTTGGAAAATGACGTTTATTGAAACGGTAATCCCAGTAGATATTGAAGCAGTTCGTTCATTATCGGCTTCTGGTTTTATGCTTACTGAAGACGAAAACGTAGTGAGCGTTGAGTTTCAGGTGCAATACCGTGTTATTGACCCATACCTTTATGAATTTAGCGTAACTAACGCTGATAGTAGCTTAGAAGAAGCACTAGATAGTGCACTACGTTACGTTGTGGGCCATGCAAAAATGGACCAAGTATTAACTAATGGCCGTGAGGTTGTGCGTCAAAATACATGGGATGAGCTTAATAAGATTATCGAACCATATAACTTAGGTTTAATTGTTACTGACGTGAACTTTAAAGACTCTCGTCCGCCAACTGAAGTTAAAGATGCATTTGATGATGCGATTGCTGCACAAGAAGATGAAGAACGTTTCATTCGTGAAGCAGAAGCATATGCTCGTGAAATTGAACCGCGTGCTCGTGGTCAAGTAACGCGTATGACTCAAGAAGCGGAAGGTTACCAAGAGCGTATTACATTAGAAGCACAAGGTGAAGTAGCTCGTTTTGAAAAGCTATTACCTGAATATCAAGCAGCTAAAGAAGTTACTCGTGAGCGCTTATACATTGATGCAATGGAAGAAGTGTTAGGGAGTAGTTCTAAAATATTGGTTGATGTTAAAGGCGGTAATAACATGCTTTATTTACCACTTGATAAGATCATGGATAAGCAAGGGACAGCAACACGTGTTGCACTTCCAAGCTCTAGTGATATTCAAGATTTACGCAATAAAGTAAATACGTCGCGCAATAGCTCTGTTAATAGTGGCAATGACCGCTTTAACAACGACCGCTTCAATGATGGGAGATAATCATAATGAAAAACTTTAGTTTAGTAATACTATTAGCTGCCATTGTTATGTCTTTCTCATCGGTATTTGTTGTACCTGAAGGGCAAAAAGCAATTGTAATGTTATTCAGTAAAGTACAAAAAGACAGCGACGATCAAGCGATTGTATATGGCCCAGGCCTACAATTTAAGGTGCCATTTTTTAGCCAAGTACGTCGCATTGATGCACGTATTCAAACGCTAGATGGTGCGCCGGACCGCTTTGTTACTAGTGAGAAAAAAGACTTAATTGTTGATTCGTTTGTAAAATGGCGTGTTAATGACTTTAGCGCTTTTTACTTGCGTGCCCGTGGCGATAAGCAATATGCTGAAACGCTACTTAAACAAAAAGTAAATAATGGTCTTCGTACAAACTTTGGTACACGTACAATTCGCGAAATTGTATCGGGTGAGCGTAGCGAGTTGATGGAAGAAGCGTTAGTACAAGCTTCTGAAAGTGCACGTGAGCTTGGTATTGAGGTGCTAGACGTACGTGTTAAGCAAATTAACCTACCACAAGAAGTGAGTAGCTCTATTTACCAACGTATGCGCGCTGAGCGTACTGCTGTTGCAAAAGAGCACCGTTCTGAAGGTCAGGAAAAAGCCGAGACTATTCGTGCGGGTGTTGACCGTCGTGTAACAGTAATGCTTGCCGATGCAGAGCGTAATGCGCGTTCTGTACGTGGTCAAGGCGATGCTGATGCAGCAGGCATCTATGCAAGCGCGTATAACAAAGACCCTGAGTTCTTTAGTTTTGTGCGTTCGCTCGAGGCTTACAAAAAGACTTTTAAAAATAAGCAAGACGTTATGGTGCTTTCACCAGATAGCGACTTCTTCCAATATATGAAAGGCGCTAAAGCTCAATAGGCTTTACGCTAATTATTTAAAAGTTAAAAAGCCTCGCATTTGCGGGGCTTTTTGTTAAACACAGTCTAGTGCTTTAAATCACTGTTATTTATGTGGTTATTAGCTAATATTTGGATATAACAAATGCGCGCAGAAAAAATAAGCTGAACAGGGGTGATCTTTACTTTAGTTTTCTGGTAAAATCTCGTCCTAATTTTCTCTAAGTGAATTTACGATGGGTAAAAACGTTGTTGTATTAGGCACCCAATGGGGTGACGAAGGAAAGGGTAAGGTAGTTGATCTCCTTACAGACAAAGCATCTTTAGTAGTTCGTTATCAAGGTGGCCACAATGCGGGTCATACTTTAGTTATCGAAGGTGAAAAGACGGTTCTACACCTTATTCCATCGGGTGTATTACGTGACAATGTTAAATGTGTGATTGGTAATGGTGTAGTTTTATCACCAGAAGCGCTAATGAGAGAAATTGGCATGCTTGAAGAACGCGGCGTACCAGTACGCGAGCGTCTTTTAATAAGTGAAGCATGTCCGCTAATCTTGCCTTTCCATGTTGCATTAGATGTAGCCCGCGAAACTGCTCGTGGCGATAAGCCAATTGGTACAACTGGCCGTGGTATTGGTCCTGCGTACGAAGATAAAGTGGCTCGCCGTGGTTTACGCGTAGGCGATTTATTTAATCCTGAATTATTTGCAGCTAAATTAAAAGAAGTTCTTGAATACCATAACTTCACTTTAGTTAACTACTACAAAGTAGACGCTGTAGATTTCCAAAAAACGTTTGATGATGCAATGGCTGTTGCTGATATCTTAAAAGCAATGGTTGTAGATGTAACTGAGCTTTTAGATCAAACGCGTTTAGCAGGCGAAAACATTTTATTTGAAGGTGCACAAGGTACGTTACTTGATATCGATCACGGTACTTACCCTTATGTAACATCTTCAAATACTACAGCTGGTGGCGTTGCTACTGGTGCAGGTTTTGGTCCATTAAACCTTGATTACGTTTTAGGTATTATTAAAGCGTACACTACACGTGTTGGTTCAGGCCCTTTCCCTACAGAGCTTTACGACGGTCTTGAGAAACAAGATCCAGTTGGTAAGCACTTAGGTGATAAAGGCCATGAGTTTGGCGCTACAACAGGTCGACTTCGTCGTACTGGTTGGTTAGATGCAGTGGCTATGCGCCGTGCGGTTCAAATCAACAGTATTTCAGGTTTTTGTTTAACTAAGCTTGATGTTTTAGATGGCTTAGAAACGCTTAAAATCTGTATTGGTTACAAGCTTGAAGATGGCACAGTTACTAACGTAACACCATTAGCAGCTGAAGGTTACGATAAAGTAACGCCAGTATACGAAGAAATGCCAGGTTGGTCAGAAAACACTGTTGGTGTAACGAGTCTTGACGGTTTACCAAAAGCTGCGATTGACTACATCAAGCGTATTGAAGAAATTACGGGTGTTCCAATTGATATTATTTCTACAGGTCCAGACCGCGTAGAAACTATGGTACTTCGCAACCCGTTTGCGTAATTACCATTAGATTAAAAAAAGCTGCCTAGTGCAGCTTTTTTTGTATCTAAAATTCACCTTGGAACGATCTTTGTATATATTTTAATAAGTTTATTTTTATAAGTGGTGAGCATGCGTTTATTTTACCGTAATTGCGTATTAAGGCTTTCGTTAATTCCGCTGTCTTTATTTATAGCAACCAACAGCTTAGCTACAGAAAGCCCTGCTGCTGTACCGCTGTATACAGAATCTGAGCTAATTGCGTTAATAAATAAAAATACGCATTTAGCGCGGGTAAAGGCAGATGATTGCCAGTTAGTGCAAGATATAGAAGCACGAGCCAATAAAATGGCATTGCCGTCTTATCAATTTTTATACGGCGATATGCTGGCTTATAACGTGTGCGTGGATCGTAATGTAGAGTTAGGTGTGTATTACATGCGAAAAGCGGCTGAGCAAGGCTTAGCGGCAGCGCTAGAGCAGTTAGGGCGTTACTACGACACTGGGCGTTTAGTCCAGCAAGATAAAGCAATGGCAATTACGTATTTGCGTGAAGCGTCGTCGCAAGGCAATTTAAAAGCACAACTACGTTTGGTTAAATTATTTAATGATGGCTATGGCAGCCCGCGAGATTTTGAAGATGCATACCGTTGGCTATTTAATTCTATGGTGGCAGATAAAGCTACTCATAAAAAAATTGAGCGAGCGTTGACTAAGTTAGCGCAAAAAATGCCAGATAGTGTGGTTGCGCGAGCTCGTCTTCCTATTTAATGGCCCTTAAAAACAAAACCCTAACTTTTTAAGTTAGGGTTTTTGAGTTTTTACTACCTGTAAAAGTGTTTAACTTTCTTCTTTAGCCTTTGTTTGCGGGTCTTTTAAAACCGACATTTTAGGCGGCTGTAATGCAACAACACGTTCACCTTCTTGCGGTGGTTTTTCCATGTTGATTGTAAACGGTCTTAGCTTAATAGGCGTATCGTCGTCGCTGTCTTTATCACCTTTAAGAATAAACAAAGGGATAGCCTCAGGGTTCATTTCTAGGTATTGCTCCCAGCTAAACTCATCCGAGATACGTGTTGAACTAACCTTACCGCCTTTAGCTATAATACTGCTTAAACGTGCATACGAGCCTTCGTCTCCAAACAATATTTGTCTAGATAAAAACGTTGCACTGTCTTTATTTGCTTTAGCATGCGACGTTGATGAGCGAAGCGAAAATACATTTTTTTCATTAAGTAAATGCGAAAAGTATTGAACGCCTAGCGCATTATGATGACGGTTTGGCGATAGCGCTAAGACACTGCGAATAGTTGTTAGAGGTAAGTAGCGTTCAGCATGCTCTGATTGCGGGTTACCATAATAACAAGCCAAGCCATCCATACGTGCCATTCTGCAGTTTTCCCATGCAGGGTCTGAAAGGTGAACCGGAATACTCTGCTCTTGTAAGCCACGTCCAATTGCACGCGATACATGGTTTGCACCAATAATTAATATTGTATTTGGTGATGGTTGGCGTACACCTAATAGCTTGGCAACAGGAATGGCTGTTAAGCTTTGCAGCACAACCGTAATGATGATCACCGTAAATATAAGTGGCACCATCTTTTCAGCATCAGCAACGCCAGCTTCCATCATACTTAGTGCAAATACCGACCCAACTGCTGCGGCAACTATACCGCGTGGAGCAATCCAGGCAAGTACCAAGCGAGACTTCATTGGTAAGTCAGTACCAAAGGTCGAAATAGCAATACACAGTGGGCGTGCAACAAAAAGCACAATAGCTAAAAATATAAATACATCGCTGTCGAGCATCATCAAATCAGAAAGCTGTAAACGTGCTGCAAGTAAAATGAACAGCGTTGATATTAATATCATCGACAAGTCTTCTTTAAACTCAAGTACAGAATCTATTTCTAAATCGTCTTGGTTCGCAAGCCAAATACCAAATACAGTTACTGCTAATAAGCCTGATTCATGGCTTAAATAATTTGATACAGAAAAACTAATAAGGACTAGTGCTAAAATCCCAAACTTATGTAATTCAAATGGCAGCCACTCGCGGCGCATTAATAGGGTTGTTAGCCAACCTGCAGCAACACCAATACTTAAACCGACACCTAGGGTTTTAACTAAAGCAATAATAGTATGACTAAATACTTCGCCTTGGCCTACAAGCATTACAGCTTCAAATACCAATACAGCAAATAATGCGCCAATTGGGTCTATTACAATACCTTCCCAGCGAAGTATACGGTCTATGTCTTGTGTTGGGCGCATTGAGTTTAATAGCGGTGCTATAACGGTAGGGCCAGTAACAACGAGTACTGCGCCTAGTACCGCAGCAACACGCCAGTTAAGCTCAAGCAACCAGTAGGCGCTTAGGCTAATAATAATGCAGGTAGTAAGCATACCGATTGAGCAGAGATTCCTTACAACTTTTCCTATCCCTTTTAATTCTCTGAAATGCAGAGTTAAGGAACCTTCAAATAAAATGATGGCAACGCTTAGTGATACTACTGGAAACAGTAAATCACCTAAAAGTGCATCAGGGTCTAAAACACCACTAAATGGTCCAAGTAAAAGACCAGTAAGCAATAAGAAAAGAATAGCGGGTACTCTAAAAGCCCACGCGACCCATTGGGCAAGCACAGAGCAAAGTGCGATACCGGCTATGTAAATTGCTGACATAGATTAAGAATTCCTTATTTATGACGATATGTTTAGAAAGTATAACTTTTGTTAATTATTAATACAGGGGTATACACCGGAAACTCAAATATTACTAATCAATTTTAGCTGCTTATAAAAGATTAGTAGGCTTAAATTATTTAGCGAGAACTTAGCCACCTTATTTTAAAGTGTATTAATTGTTTAATTTATTGAATTTTAATAACAATATAAAGGGTATGAGTGTTTTGTATTAACTTAGTTCGAATTTTAACCTTGATTTTAAAGGGGTATTTGGTGTATTATACTTCGTGTTCTAATAATTAGTCATCTAACGAAGTTTATTGAAGATAAAACAGGCTTGTTAATCTTAACGTCATTTTTAATCTTTATAATCATGTGTTAGTGATGTTTCTAGTATTTGAGCATTACAAAATATCATTTGCCGAATTCTTGGTATGGTTTTGCCAAACAAGTTTATTTAATTATTTAAGTAAATAAAGGTTTGAGTTGAACTATTACTTTCAATATTTAGCCCCCCATCGTGGCGGTTAAATCTCGGTCCTTTGGTCTTCACCCTATCTGTTGGTGTATCAGACTTTAGAGGCTCTATGTATGTTGTTAATAAAAAAGCCACACACAGCTTTTTACAGCGATGCATAAACAACACTTTTAAATTTTTTGATTAGTGCTGCTCAATATTATTGGGTTGTTGCTACTTTTACTTAACCTCAAATCTAAGCTTCTTGTTTTAGATATGGTTTTTGCGTGTGTGTAAAAAAGTGTTGCCTAAATGAAAAGAAAAATTCGAAGCTATGTTTTAAACCTAGCTACTTAGTTTTAGCTCGTCTAATTAAGATGAGCGCAGATAAAATGGAAAGTTGAGCATTTATGCAAAAGTTAAATTGGCGACGTATCGTACTTAAAGTAGGTAGTGCATTAATTGCACCAGATCAAGATGGCTGCCGTTCGCGTTACATATTAACCATCGCACAGTTCATTGTTCGTTGTCGTGCCCGTGGAATCGAGGTGATTTTAGTATCATCGGGTTCTGTAGCGGCTGGAGCGCATTTATTCCCATCAGACAAACCTCGCTCTGTGGTGATGAAAAAAGCAATGGCGGCAGCAGGCCAAACAGAAATGATCGCCATGTGGGACCGCTTTTTTGACTTTCCATCTGCGCAGTTATTATTAACGCATGGCGATTTACGTGACCGCGAGCGTTATCAAAGTATTCGCGAAACAGTGTTTACTTTACTTGAGCATGGTGTTTTTCCTATCATTAATGAAAATGATGCTGTAACTACCGACGACTTAAGAGTGGGTGATAACGACAACTTATCAGCAATGGTCGCAGCAGCTGCCGATGCCGATGCTTTATTAATATTCTCAGACGTTGATGGGCTGTATGATAAAAATCCTAACTTGCATGATGATGCTGTGTTACTGCCTGAAATAAAATCAATTGATGAATCTATTTATGCTATGGCAGGATGTGCTACAAGTGCCGTTGGTACTGGTGGCATGAAAACCAAAATAGAAGCGGCAGAAAAAGCAACGTCACATGGTATAGCGACTTATATTATAAACGGCTTTAAAGAAGAAACATTTACAAAACTGCTAGCTGGGGAAAATCCTGGCAGCATATTTTTACCGTACGAAAAACCGATGCAGGACTCTGTACATTGGATGACACACACAGCAAATGAGCAAGGTGAAGTTGTTGTTGATGGATCATTTGATGAATCCCTTGAAGGTGAAAGTGGATGTATTCGCGGTGATGAAATCATGGAAGTCCATGGTGAATTTGCTGTTGGTGATACCATTTTAGTACGTAGTGAAGACGGTACGCGTTTAGCTAAAGCGACCGCAAATTATAGTAGCTGTTTGTTAAACTTTATTGCAGACAACGAACAGAGTGAATTCAGCGAAAAAATGCAGGATTCAATTGGACCAGTTATATCTGAAAAACATATCGCATTATTGGAGAAGTCATGAGTTTAATTACGGACATTTCACGCCAGACAGCTAAAGCTGCCCATACACTTGCTTTACTCGATACCGAGACTAAAAATCAAGTACTAGTTGAAATGGCAGCGGCATTAAGAGAGCAAAAAGCATTTATAATCAAAGAAAACGAAAGTGACCTAAGCGCAGCACGCGACAATAACTTAGCAGCCTCAATGATCGACCGCTTAACGCTAAACGATGAGCGTATTGAAGCAATGGCAGAAGGTATTGAAGTAATCGTAAGCCTGGACGATCCTGTTGGTCAGCTACGTGATATTACAGAGCGTCCAAATGGCATTAAAATTCGTAAAATGCGCGTACCTCTTGGCGTTGTATGTATGATTTACGAAGCACGCCCAAATGTAACAGCAGACGCTGGCGCATTATGTTTTAAATCAGGTAATGGCGTAATTTTACGTGGCGGTAAAGAAGCACTTAAAAGTTCGCAAGCTATCGCAAGTGTAATGCACAGCGTACTTGAAAAGCATAACTTACCAGTATCACTTATTTCAGTGATTCCAGATCCAGATCGTGCACTATTAATGGAATTAATGCAGCAACGTGAAAGCATTGACTTAATAATTCCACGTGGCGGTGAAGGCTTAATTAACTTTGTTACTGAAAACAGTACGATTCCAGTAATTCAGCATTACAAAGGCGTTTGTCATCTATATGTAGATAAAGATGCAGACCTAGAAATTGCGCTTAACTTACTACTTAACGGTAAAACGCAGCGTACCGGTGTTTGTAATGCACTTGAGGGCTTAGTAGTTCATCAAGATGTTGCAGATGAGTTTTTAAATCTGTGCGCAGTTGTATTACGCCAAGAAGGTGTAAAAATAAATGCTGACAGCTTTGCAGCTAAATACTTTGATAATGCAACTGTGTTAGCCGATAACGAATTTGGTGAAGAATATCTAGACCTAGAAATCGCTATTCGTGTTGTACCAAACTTTACGGCAGCGGTTGAACACATTGCACAGTTTGGTTCAAACCACACTGAAGTAATTTGTA
Source organism: Pseudoalteromonas sp. TAB23 (assembly GCF_000498075.1). Taxonomy (NCBI): domain Bacteria; kingdom Pseudomonadati; phylum Pseudomonadota; class Gammaproteobacteria; order Alteromonadales; family Pseudoalteromonadaceae; genus Pseudoalteromonas; species Pseudoalteromonas sp. TAB23. The sequence goes on along the minus strand of NZ_AUTP01000227.1, from coordinate 6,211 downwards.
CTAAAAACGCAGCCGCTGCAGAGCTATTCCAGCGTAGTGTTGATGCTTCTGTAGTTATGGTTAATACATCATCTCGCTTTTCTGATGGCTCACAGCTGGGTCTAGGCGCAGAGATTGGTATAGCAACTTCTAAGCTTCATGCATACGGCCCTATGGGACTTGAGTCACTTACTACTGAGAAGTACTTAGTGAATGGTGAAGGCCAAGTTCGCGAGTAACCGCTAAAGCTTAATTTCATTAAAAAGCCGAGTATGGAAATACTCGGCTTTTTTGTTTTTTCAGACTACTCTGTAATTAATTTAGTTTTTCAAGCCAGTCGCTTGCAGGTTCAGGCCTGTGTAAATAATAGCCTTGAAGAATAACTTCTGGATATTCCTGCAATAAATCAAAGTGGGACTGGTTCTCAACACCTTCAGCAACTATCTCGAGTTCAAATAAACGGCCTAAGCTTACAATCATATCAATAATTAACTTATCGTTATTATCAGTCGGTGCTTCCAATACAAAAGAACGATCAATTTTAAGTTCTTGTATTGGTAGTTGTTTAAGATAAGTTAAACTCGAATATCCAGTACCAAAGTCATCAATTGATACCCTAATACCTAGCTTCTTGAGAAAGTGAACAGCCTCAATAGCCGCTTCCATGTGATTAAGTAATGTACCTTCAATTATCTCAATAGTGAGTTGCTGAGGATTAATGCTATGTTGCTTTATTTGTTGGCTAATAAAGCTTAAAAAACGCGCTTCATGAAAGTGCCTGCCACTTACATTAATTGATAGGTTTAACTTAGGGTGAGTTTTACTAAGTTGCGTTAATATTTCAAGTGCATTTGAAGTTACCCAGCAATCTAAGTCATAAATTATATCTGATTCTTCAGCTATAGATATAAACTCACCAGGGCTAATAAAGCCTTTTTGAGGATGCTCCCATCTTAATAAAACCTCAGCGCCTTTAAGGGTTTGGCTTCGGTCAAATTGAGATTGTAAATATAGGGATAACTCATTATTTGAAATAGCTTTACGTAAATCTTGCTCTATTTCAAAACGGCGTTTTGCTTGCTCGCCAAACGAAGTATCAAAAAAGGTAACCCTATTGCCGCCTTTCTCTTTTGCCTTGTAGCAGGCAGCTTCACAGTTACGAATTGTTTCAATAGCGCTTTCCCACTGATCTTCTCGAGGAAAAATATACGTGCCAATACTTACTGTTAAGCTAACGTCTTGTTCATCAACCACAAAGGGGTGGTTTACACTTATGAGCAGTTCTTGGGCTTTATTTTCAGCCATAGCTTGGGCTCTGATCCTGCCAACGCCTTTTTCAACTGTACACAGTACTGCAAATTCATCACTGCCTAAGCGAGCAATAACATCTTTTTTACTCACCTTAGAATGAATTCGTTTAGTTAATTCTTTTAAAATGTTATCGCCAGCGAGTAGGCCTAATCCATCATTTATTGAGTGGAAGCTGTCTATGTCAATAATATAAATATAGGCATAACTATTTTCGGTACTACAAACCTGAAGTTGCTGCTCCAACTGCTTTAAAAAACCATTTCGGTTGGGCAAACCTGTAAGTTCATCATGCCATGTGAGGTAGTGAATTCTTTCTTGCGTTATCTTAACGCTAGAAATATCACTAAATACACCAATATAGTGCACGTTGGTATCTTGCTCGCCTTTTACCATACTGAGAGTTAGCAGCTCAGGGTAAAGCTCGCCATTTTTTCGTCTAGTTACTAGCTCTCCACTCCAATAGCCTGCTTGGCTAGCATGTTCCCATACTTGGTCAAAGCTAATACTAGGGTGGTTATTTTGTTTAATATCATGCAACTGCATTTGTAGTGAGTCAGATTCAGAGTAACCTGTAATCCGGCAAAATGAAGGGTTTACGGCAATAATTTTTCCGTTACTGTCGGTAATAACAACGCCATCGGCGGTTCCCGTTAGGGCTTGATAAAATAACTTTTGTTTTGAGGAGAGTTCTTTTAATTCTTCTTCACGCTGACTTAATTCTTTCGCCAGTGACTCTATTTCAAGTAGTTTGTCGTGCAGGTCGAAGTTTTTTTCTATAAGCCTATCTAGCATGCCTTGAGCGGTAATATGAGTGCGAATGCGTGCTCTAACGAGCGCTAACTTGTAAGGTTTGTGTATGTAGTCAATTGCGCCCATAGCAAAGCCTTTTTCTTCAGACTCTTCTTCGGTAAGCGCAGTTACAAATATAACGGGGATGCCTTTGGTATTTTGTTTCGCTTTGAGTATATTACATACTTCGTAGCCGTCCATGCCAGGCATCATTATGTCTAATAAAATCAAGTCAGGCCGAGTTGACTCAATAAAGATCAAAGCCTGCTCACCACTAGTAGAAATACGTACATCGTAGTCAGTTAAAAGTCCTTCTACTAATACGTGTAAATTACTAGGTTCGTCATCAACAATAAGAATTAAAGGTTTATGCTTTTGTTCTGTGGTTAATCCATTATTGTTTGCGAGGTAATTTGAATGCACTATCTGTCCTTCTCTGCGTTCTTTACAATATTAAATCTAGTTCAGGTTAGTGGTTATGCCTAATTTTTATTATCGTTTCTATACTTATCAATAAGCTCAATTACTAACGCGTAGTTAAAATGATCAATTGCTTCTTTGAGCTTAAATAGAGAGTGGCCTCTCTCATATTGATTCATTTCTAGCTGTCTAATCAAACTGCTAGGTACGGGGCGAGCCGTTAATGCTAATGAGTATATATTATCAATAACCGAGTCTTCGTTTTCTAGTTCATGTTGCTGTATATGTTCTTTTTTAAAGCTGTCAGCTATCAAAAATTGTTTTACAGCAAAAAGTGTAAGTATTAATTGCTCATTAAAATGAGATAAATTAATACTTTTCTTATCTATTAAGCTTTTCTCGACACTTTGCGCGCTTTGTTGCAGTAGCTCAAAGCCTAATGTGCCGGCCAAGCCTTTGAGTGTATGTACTAGTCGAATTAAGCTTTCTAACTCTCTATTTTTGATTAATATATCAGCTTTAATCGAAAAGTCATTGTAATCGTTAACAAACTGAGTAAATAATTTAGCTAACAATTCGTCATTGCTTTCTAGGTTTTCTTTTGCTAAAGGCAGGTTTATAGTGCTCAGAGATTCGCTACTTTGCAGATGCTTTTCTATACTTTCGTAAAGCGCATCAAAAATAATCGGTTTTACTAAAAAGTCATCCATACCCGCTCTAAACGCTGCTTTTTTATCATTAGGATCTGCGGNTGCCGTAATGGCAATTATGGGAGTTTTGTAGCCTCGCTCTCTTAATGTGCTTGTTGCTTCAAGCCCATCCATAACTGGCATTTGAACATCCATAAAAATAATATCGATGTCATTTATCTCTACTTTATCTAATGCATCATGTCCATTATCAGCAATGATCACGGTCATATCTAATCTTGCTAAAAGGGCGGAGGCTATTTCTTGGTTAATTCTATTATCATCAACAACTAATGCATTAAAACCCGAGAATTTAGGGTGAGGCTTTAATTGCTTTTCTTTAAAATTATTTGGTGAAAGCTTTCTTAAAATTTCTACGTCACTATTTTTATTACCAATAATTATAATGTCTATATTTTCATTTTTTGCAATTGGCTCAGGAGACTCTTCATCGGTAATTAATAAAATCAGTGTCAATTTTTCATTAACGTTTTTATTTTGAGCGTACAGTTGTTGTAAAATAAAGTTATCGTTGAGCTCTTTTTTTTCTATCGACATTATTACAATACTAAATGGGCTACTAGGCTGAGACATTTTTGCAATGGCTCTTAATGGTTCTTGTGTTGTTTCTGTCGTTATATTTATATCACTTAGTAAGTCCATTAATTTTTTAATTTGCTCATTATCAGGGCTAATTAATAAGGCGTGTTTTTTAAGCTTTTGTTGCTCAGATAAAGTAAAGGGTAGAGTAAAGAAAAACTCGCTACCTTGATTAATCGTGCTCCTTACTTGTATATCTCCGCCCAGCAATTTAGTTAATTGTTTGCTTATAGTGAGTCCTAAACCGGTCCCACCATACTTTCTTGTTGTGCTTGAATCACCTTGCGAGAAAGACTGGAATATAATTTTTGATTGCTCTTGCGTCATCCCAATACCCGTGTCTTTTATACTAAAGCGAAGGTTTATTGTTTTTTCGTGTTGAGATGTCGCTTCTATAATTAATGATATTTCACCATGCTCAGTAAACTTAATTGCGTTACCTACACAGTTATTTATTATTTGGCTTAAGTGCATTGGGTCGCCAATAAGTTCAAGCCCTGCATCAACGTGTAAAGTAAAGTTTAATAACAAGCCTTTTTGCTTAGCATTTGTTGAGAATAAATTTTGAACGTTAGAAACTATAGTATGTAAGGTAAAAGGGATTTGCTCTAACTGAACTTTTTCCGATTCTAGTTTAGAAAAATCTAGAATATTATTTAAAATCTGCAATAAATTTTGAGCACTTGAAAAGGCTTTATCTGCATAGTGTTTTTGCCTTGAGGGAAGCTCACTGCTTTGTAAAAGTTGCAACATACCTAATATGCCATTCATTGGGGTGCGAAGTTCATGACTCATATTGGCTACAAAATCTATTTTTGTTTTATTGGCTTTATCGGTTTGCTCCATAGCACTCGTCAGGTCGGCATTCATTGCTTCCATTTGGGAATTTAATACGCGGGTTTTATTGAGTAGCTCTTTGGTTTGCTTATTTTTTAAATATAAAGCGTTAGCTGCTTTTATTACCGATGCTATTTCAGTTTGATTTTGGCTGTTATTTGAAATAGTCACTGGCTTTTCGCTATTCATATCTTTAAGTAATAAAGTGAGCTGAGTAATTGGTTTTATAACCGATCTAAAAATAAAATAGCTTAAAAATAAAATGATTAACATAATTAAAACGGCAAATATATTTGCCTGTTCTGTATTTTTTGTTAAGTGGCTACTTAGTAGCTCTTCTGTTTTGATTAGTTTATTTTTTTCTATGTTTTTAATTTCATTAGTTAAATACAGCAATTCGTTTTCTATGCCTGTAAGCACTACATTTACAGAAAAAGTGTAGCTACGGGTGAGTAATACAAGTTGGTTATAAGCTTGTTTTAAGCTTGTTGTTTTATTGGAGAGGGATTCATTTATTACAGAGGTGCTCGTTAGTTTTTTATGTAAGTGATTTAAGTTTTGTTTTACATTTTGTGCTTCATCAAAATTAGGTTTATAGAGATAGCTTATAATTGCGTGTTTTAAATTACTTATTGTGAGTAAAACATCGTTAAAAATAACTTTATTATCATTGTTTGAAGACCCTTCTAAATCACTAATTGTTACCTGTAGGTCATCAATAGGCTGTTTGAACTGAGTAGTGTAAAGGTGTTCGCGTTTTTGTCTGTTTACGACAACTTGGCCAAATGTATCTTGGTAATTATTTAGATACTCGCCAAGGCGTATTAGTGAGTTTTTGTACTGTGGTGTATGGTTTTGAGTGTTTGCTTTTAGTTGCTTAAGATCTAGATTTGCCTTATTTAAGTAAAAATTAAATTTGGTAATCGTATTTTCATTTGCATTGTCAATAAATGAAACTGCATGCCCTTGCAGGGAAATAATATCGTTTTCTAAGTGATTCACAGCTTCACTTTGAATAAGCGCGTTATGCTGCGACTTTTGCAAGTTAAGTAAGGACGTTTGTGAATAGTTAAACAAATAGCTTTGTAAAAGAAGTAATCCAATCAGCGAACACAAAGCTAATATTATTTTTGATTTAATTGAATTTATTATCATTATCGGCTAATCAACTCATACCATTTTTGTAGACTGTAGTCATAGGTTGGCATAACTGTATTCCATACTGCTACATTGCTAAAGCGTTTATGGTAACTACCGCCATTACGTTGTCCACCTGCTTTTACTGCTACGTCGCCATTTGTATTTAATAAATCTATGCTTGTTACTTTTCCACCGTACCAGTAATCCCATTCGGCCGGCGATAAGAGTAGTTTAGAGCGTTGTGGGTTACTAATGTAATAACCTTGGCGAGCAATAAATGCACCAGGCCAACCCGAAAGCCACCAGTTCATATAATCGTAAGCTGCATCTTTTACGCTACTTTGTGTTTGTGACGATAAACACATAACACCATGCCAGCCTCGGTAGCCTTCTTTTGGCGCGGCAAAACGAACATTAATATTTTGGCTGTTTAACGCAGAGACGGC
>NZ_AUTP01000226.1:0-2723 GCF_000498075.1 Pseudoalteromonas sp. TAB23 | reverse complement strand
TTAATGCCGATCAGTTAAGAAATATTTAACGATCCATTGACCGATCTTCTGGTTAGTTTATAAAGGCTTCTGAATTTATTCAGGAGCCTTTTATTTTGCAACTCACTACCGCACTTTCTCTAGCCAATAGCTACGCACCCAATTCAGAAGGCTTAGGTCAACTGAGTGATTTTTTATGCCCTGAGTTTATCAAACAATGCGCAGAAACCGCAGGTGTCGCGACGATAAGGAAAAGAAGGCTTCCTGTTGAGATGGCCGTTTGGACAGTCATTTGTATGTCGTTTTATCGTGAAGACCCACTGTGGAGTATTGTCAGTAAATTAGGGCTCGCTTTACCAGGTAAAAAAGAACTCGTTGCGCCCAGCGCGGTTGTACAGGCTAGGCAGCGGCTTGGGGCTGATGCCGTTAAACAGGTTTTTGAGCAAAGTCAGCAAATGTGGAATGCTGATGCGAACCATCCCACATGGTGCGGGCTATCACTACTGGGTGTTGATGGTGTCATTTGGCGCACACCGGATACTGCTGAAAATCAACATGCATTCTCCATGTGGAAAAATCAGTATGGTGACACGGCCTTCCCTCAGGTTCGCATGGTGTGTTTGATGGAGTTAACTAGTCATTTATTAATGGGGAGCGCCTTTGATAGTTGTCGTACAAGTGAAATGGTGTTGGCTGAAGACTTAATCGAGGCAACACCCGATAACTCACTGACGTTATTTGATAGAGGCTTCTATTCTCTAGGCTTACTCAATCGTTGGCATCATGCTGGGGTAAATAGGCATTGGCTTCAACCGATGAGAAAAGGCACGCAATATGAAATTGTTCGCTCTCTAGGTCGTCAAGACAAACTCATCAAGCTAAAAGCAACAGCACAAGCGAGAAAAAAGTTCGACGATTTACCAGAGAGCATTGAAGTTAGGCTAGTCACAAAAACGGTTAAGGGGAAAGAGGTGAATATACTCACTTCATTAACAGACCCAATGCGTTTCCCTAAGGCTGAAATTGTTGACCTCTATAGTGATCGGTGGGAAATTGAACTTGGTTATCGAGAAATGAAACAAACCTTACTGAATAGTCACTTTACGCTACGCAGCAAGAAACCTGAGATGATAGCGCAAGAATTATGGGGCGTAATGTTGAGCTATAACTTGCTCCGATACCAGATGGTGAAAATGGCGCAGAAAAAATCTGGAATATATGCAAAACACCTGAGTTTTACGACGTGTGCTATTAGTATTATTAACCTTATTCATACAATGTTTATAGAAAATGCAGGACGGATACCTAAATCAATAGAGCAATTACAAGCTCAAGTTGAACATCACATATTGCCGATAAAACGGGAGCGGGCGTATCCGAGGTGTGTGAAACCAAAACCCAGTAAATACCCCAATAAAAAAAGCCAGTCAGCTGTTAACTGACTGGCATTAAGCCTAAGCTGCCTTTTTTGTACACTAAATTAATACCAATTTTATTAAAAAAATGATCATTCTAGCGTATTAAATAACTCACTAACTACGTTAAAAATTATTTATATAGAACAACTATGTACCATAATTTTAGCCTTGTTATTGAGCTATTTTCTTATCGCTATAATAGAACACTAATTTAATGCAATTGGTATAATTATTCAGCATCAGTCTCAGTGCTAAGTTGTTGCTCAAGCAATGCAACTTTAGCTTCAAGTTCGGTTAGTTTTTCGCGAGTACGAATAAGTACTTGGCTTTGCACATCAAATTCTTCACGGCTCACAAAATCCATCTCAGCAAGCTTGTTTTGTAAAACTTGCTTTGTTTTACCTTCGAGTGTCTCTGCTAGGTTTTTTACACCTTGCGGCATATTGCTAGTAATTTGCTTAGCAATTTCTTCAAGTTTTGCTGGGTTGATCATATTTGTCCCTTCGATGCGGCCTAAAATAATAATAACTAATATTACCTTATACCCATGGTATTTAACACATGATCATCTTTACCTTAATTAATTAATTAAGGCAATTGCTATGCTCGCAGTAGTGGTTACGTTAAAATTGCGCGTCTTTTAAATTTCTTTGGTCGTTATGAAACTCAATCCTAAACAAGATGAAGCCGTAAAATATATTAGTGGTCCATGCTTAGTACTCGCAGGCGCAGGCTCTGGTAAAACCCGTGTTATTACGAATAAAATCGCTTATTTAGTGAAAAAATGTGAGTACAAAGCGCGAAATATAGCCGCTGTTACTTTTACCAATAAAGCAGCCAAAGAAATGCGTGAACGAGTACTGCAAACGCTCGGAAAGCAAGACGCTAAAGGTTTATGGGTATCAACGTTTCATACACTCGGTTTAGAAATAATAAAAAAAGAGTTAAGCACATTAGGGTTTAAACCCGGCTTTTCGTTATTTGATGATCAAGATACCAATCAGCTTATTAGTGAGCTTACCGAAGATGAGCTAAAAAAAGACAAGGACTTACTCAAACTACTTAAAATGGAAATTGGTAGTTGGAAAAATGAATTAGTACTGCCAGAGCAAGCAATACGCGAAGCGCGTGATGCGCAAAAGGCATTGTTTGCACAGCTGTATGCTCGCTATCAAAATCAGCTACGTGCTTATAACGCACTGGATTTTGATGATTTAATTATGATCCCTACTTTGTTACTTACTAATAACGCCACATCACGTGAGCGCTGGCAGCAACGCTTTAAATACTTGCTGGTGGATGAGTATCAAGATACCAATACAAGCC
>NZ_AUTP01000225.1:0-840 GCF_000498075.1 Pseudoalteromonas sp. TAB23 | reverse complement strand
CCATTCGTGTTTTCATTCAATCCGCGCTCCCATGAGTGATAAGGGTGAGCAAAATAAACAGGAACACTTAAAGCCTCTGTGATTTGATCGTGATAAGCGAACTCTTTTCCATTGTCAGCCGTGATGCTATGAAGCGCTGACCTATATGGCCTTAATAGTTCTATCGTCGCCGCAGTGACGGCTTGTGCTGTTTTGCCTGCCACCTGAGTTGATACAGTGAATTGGGTGACCCGCTCTACAATGGTAACAAGGGCGCCTCGATGACCTTTACCTATGACGGTATCTATTTCCCAATCTCCGATACGACCTTTCTCATCAACTATTTGTGGACGTTCTTCAATGCTAACGCGATTTTTTATTTGCCCTCGGTTTGTTTTACCATGACTGCGCTTGTGATATTTCTTACCGTGTCGGCGCAGATGTAGGTATAACTCACCACCTGCTTTTTTATCTCCCCAGATATACAGATAAATGCATTCATGGCTGACAGACCGTTCACTTTTTTTACGCAACCATCCCGTTATTTGTTCAGGACTCCACTTCTCATTAAGCTTCTGGGTAATTAAAGCCATCATTTCAGGTGTCATCTTAAGCGGTTTTCTTACACTTCTTCGGCGAAACAAAGCCCGCTCATGAGCTTGTTTATGTCTGTAACCTCGCTTACCTGTATTTCTAGAAAGCTCTCTTGAAATCGTAGATTGCGATAAATCAGTTAGCTCAGCAATACTTTGTTGCGTAAAACCACTTTTCTTTAGAACGGCGATCTGGCATCTTTGCGCATAGGTCAGTTGTTTGTAATGTCTCATTGTAAAATCTCTTGCCGGAGAAAAAGCAGTTAGC
>NZ_AUTP01000224.1:0-17107 GCF_000498075.1 Pseudoalteromonas sp. TAB23 | reverse complement strand
GCATTGTCAGCTTTTGGTTGAGTAGCATCATTCACTTGCTGTGTCGCGTTAGCTTGAGTAGTTGAAGCCGTAGCACCCGTATTCAGCGGTGCAGTGCTTGCAGTAGCAGCATCAGCTTTCACGTTTTGGCCATTATCAGCTTGATCACCATTTAATGTGTTCTCACTGTCTGCCTGAGCATTGTCAGCTTTTGGTTGAGTAGCGTCATTCACTTGCTGTGTCGCGTTAGCTTGAGTAGTTGAAGCCGTAGCACCCGTATTCAGCGGTGCAGTGCTTGCAGTAGCGACATCATCTTTCACGTTTTGGCCATTATCAGCTGGTTCACCATTTAATGTGTTCTCACTGCCTGCCTGAGCATTGTCAGCTTTTTGTTGAGTAGTCTCATCCACTTGCTGAGTGGCGTTACCTTGAGCAGTTGAAGCAGCAACTCCTGTATTTAGCGGCGTATTACCTGTACCAACATCAGTAGCTTTCACATTCTGAGCGTTCAGAGCTTGATCACCATTTAATGAGTTGTCATTGTCAGCCTGAGTATTGTCTGCTTTTGGTTGTGAAGTATAACCATCAATAGAAGAAGTATTTCTTGGGACAGAAGAAGAACTATCCACGCCTTGTATCTGTTTTTCTGCCGCTTCATCGCTTACTTTTGACTGATTAGCGTTAGTTTGTGAATTTACATAATTCAATAGACCAGGAACACCAACTGCGAATGCTGATACACCAGTAGATAGTGGTATTTCGCTATTATCAAACTGAGTAGTATTTGTAGATCCTTCAGGTGCTTTAAGCGATTTATCAGTAGTTTTACTAGTCGAATTTACACTATTTGGCTCTTTACTCTCTATAGGTGACATGTAAGCATCACCTTGCTTATAGGAATAACCTTTGTCCTTTTCATTTTGATAAACAAATGAACCATCTTCATTTTGTGATTGTAAAGTAAATCTACCGTTATCAGTCTTGAATGTTGCTACAGGAGATTGACTAGAGCTTACTTCCATTGGTACATCAACATTACTTGTCTTTTGTATTTCATTCCCGTCAGAATACGGTGAAAGGGATGATAGCCCTTGCTCTTTATAAGCAACGCCAGCTTGGTCAAGCATTTCATTCATATTCTTTTTATATTCGACTAGGTTGCCCTGATCAGGTAAAGAATTTACCGAAGCCCTTAATTCATCCGAATTCTCATGTACGCTTCTTAATAAGTTATTATCTCCACCACTTAGCATTACTTTTTTCGCTAGGTCAGATGTAAATTCACCATTTCTACCACCTACAAGTGATTCGTTATCAAGCAATGCTGGTAAGTTAGCTACAGCAGAATGAGCGTCATAACTTGTCGGATTAGATTGGATAATATTGGCAGCTTTATCTTTGAACGAATTTAAAGCTGAACCTTTATAATCACCGTCCTTTCCGTAATTTATACCGGAACCAAAGAAGCTATCTTTGTCGGCTCTATCAATACCATTTTTGTATGATTGATTTTTACTTTCTAAGTCTATCTGTGATGTTTCATAAGCGAATCGTCCACCAACAGTACCACCTTTACCGGCCATCAAGCCCACTGCATCTATAGCGGACGCGTGACTAAACCCTTCTTTACCACCCATATCCATTACATCGTTAATATCGCGACCTAGCGCTGTTTTACTTAACGCTTGCTCTCCAGCTTTAAATGCTAATGTAGAACCGCTAAATTCATCTAACTCGCCAGCACCTAAACCTACAATAAAAGAGTCGTTGCCAGATTGTGTATTAGTCAAATAATCAGCTGCATGTGACATTTGTGCTACTGATTTCATATCATCAAATGAAGCTGTGCCGGTATTCACGCGACCAAACATATCTTGGATCTCAGAAGGCGATTTTGTATTCAATGCTTGAGTACCTTCATAAACACTCTTTTCGTCATAGCCTAATTCAGCAGCTCTATCAGCAGCAAATCGAGCAAATTTATCTTCTCCTTCAATCTGCCCGAACGCCCACATTGCACCGTTTAGCTCTCCGCTTTTAATTCTATCGATTACATCTTGTTGGTCACCACTTAATAAAGTATGACCTTCAACACGTTTCATTGCATCAGCTTGTTTTTCAGTCATTGCCCCGTATTTTTCTTTTGAATAGTCACTTTCAGAAGGAATATCATTTTTAAAAGGCTTATCAATCTTGGACGTTTTAATCGCATTTTCGGCCTGTTTAGCATTAGAAGTATCTGTATCTAATCCTAGTAACTCAGGGGAAGCATTTTTTATCACGCCACCATCTGCTGTAGTTTCATCAAGTTTACGGTAAGAGTCATTCATCATACTTAGCGCATTAAGCTGAGATGGTGTTGCGCCATTTGATTGGCCATTGTCGGATACAACTTGGCTCCAATCAGCAAGCATATCTGCTTGGCTGTTAACTTCATCGATAGACTGCGGTTGTTTTGCTAATGTGTCGTCAAGTATAGACAGCATACCTCCGTAACCTGCTTGCGCTGGACCTGCTAACTCAGCGCCTTCTTTTTGATATTTATCTTTGAGGTAATCTTTTTTACTATCAACTGTGCCACCAGCATCATTACCCACTAATGATTTAACTTGATCGTCGGATAGACCATCAATATAAGTATCTAAAGCTTTGCCATCTACAAGGGGTGCTAAAGCTTCATTATTTAGCGCTTGGCTAAATTTAAGACCATTACTTGAGTTGTACATTGCACCTAAGTTAGTTGAAAGTTCTCGTGATTGTGCAATTTGCTCTTGTAATTTATGCCCTTTATTTAAACTTTCTTGAAAACTTTCGCTTTGTTGATTTGATTCGGAAATATTGTAAGCACCTTGCTCACTATTAGTTGTTTGCCCCTTATGGCTTTCTGCTACATCTTCAAGAAGCTTTTGGGCTGAACTATCCTTTATACCAAATTTAGTCATATCCATATTTGATAAATTTGTTGAAACGCCTGCGTTCAAACCAAGCTTACCAGGAGTAGGAGTATCACCTACCGCAGAAAAACCTTTAGGCGTATTAACGCCGCCCCCTACTGAAACTCCTGCTTGCCCCATAATTTGGAATGCGGCTTNTTGGCTAGCAGCATCCGAAGAAATACTTTGCCCTTCTTCAAGTGACTTTTTCAATGCAACGGTTTTTTCGGCCGTATTCATATCTCCCCAAGTCTTGTTTTTTGATCCTGCTACTACATCTGCGTTTTGTTCAAGCGACGCCATAGCAGTAGATGCAGTCTGCTCATATGCTTGGGTTTTTGATTGAACATCTTTCTCGGCAATGGATGTTGAATTACCTAATGAATTATTAATACCAGAATCTATATTTACGTTTGCAAAACGACCCGAATCACTTGATTTCACGTTAGCTTCAATAGCTCCAGTGCCAGCGTTGTATGTATTGCTGTGCGTACCCATACTTTGCGCACCATCAGACCATGAACTTGATAATCTTGGGGCCATATTTGTACCATCAACACTGCCTTTACCAGTTGGGTTAACAGAACTCATAACACCCATTAGTGAGTGAACACCACCGTAAAGTAAAAACATTGCAAGCATTGGAATTGCAGCAGTTAAAGCAGAAGCAACACCTAAGAAGCCCTCTACTTCAGATATTACAGCGGGCATAGCTCCCATTGAAAATGGGTCCATCTGTGCGAAACTAGTTGATACTGAAAATGCTTTTTCTGCTGCTTTATATGTAAATAAATCAACAAAAACCTTTATGAAACCCCATAAATTGACGAACAAGATGAGGTACATGTATTTACCTATCATGGCGAAGCCAGCCCCGCCCATAACAGATAATAGGATCATTACAGGGCCTATAAAGAACGTAAACATTTCAAAAACAGAAATCATTGGAATCATGTAGTTCATGAACAAAGAGCGTTCACCTGCTTGCTCATACAAACGTTTTTGCATTGACTCAAAAACCATTTTATTAACCCACGGGCTATCTTGACCTTGTAGAGCCTCGTAAGTATGAAAAGCAAGAAAACGACCAGCCATTATTTCATATGGATTAGGGCTGGCCATACCGCCACCAGTCAAAAGGCTATATGCAGCAGTTATAGAAGGACCATCAACGCCGCGCGCTTCATAATAACTAGAAACCATAGTAGGGAATTTGCCCGTATTTACATGGGCATAGATTTTGTTATAGGCCAAGTCACACGATAGATACTCTCCATCTGGACTATTATTTAAAAATATTCTCGTGTAGTAGTCAGGGTATGTAACCTTAATTTTATCAATTACCTTGTCTAAGCGAGCTGCATCTAGTCCACCCATGTTCCCATTTGGATTACCTGTACTTAATAGCTGGTCAGGTATATAGCAATCATTTATATAATTTTTGATAGACGTTTTAAAGTCGTATTGTCCCGGGTGATCTAAGGAGTTTATAACGGGAGACATAGGAATAGAATGGAGTCTTACAAGTGCTCCTAATGGGTCTGCGGGTGCATTACTGCCCATTGAAGGTGTTGTGAAGTTATTGGCAGCTATATCACGTAAGCCACCTATTAAATTCGTACCAGCCCAAGAAGGAACAGCTACTAAGAAAGGTACATTTGAGACAGTTCTAACGTCAAGCGAACTAGTTGAAACTGATTGTAGATGAACAGTAAAACGTGGGGATAGGGGACCTACAAACATAATAAAGCCCATAACGCCGAAGACAAACTCTTTAAAAGGGTAAGGTGAGCGCTCTGGATCTAAAATATACTTAAAGTATGATAAAAATAGAGTTAGGAATATTAAAATCCCTGCACCTGTTTGTATTTGCTCGTAAGTCGAACCAGCGTTAAACATACGAGCTACAGCAACAAGAGTATCATTCGCAAACTCTAAATCACCTTGTAAATAAACATTTAAGTCCATATATCACCCTTTAGTCTGTTTGGTTATAGCAGAGATTTGCACTACTGTTTGGAGGGCTTGGGTGCTCTCTGTATTACTTGCATATATCTTATCGCTTACAAGCTCATACTGTTTGCTAAAGTCTCTGTATGCAATTTCATACTCCTTTTTTAAAGATGTGCCTGAGTTATACATATTTTCTTTAGCCGAAGCGGTCATTGCATAAACTTTGCTGACCTGATTAAAAACTTCGTCGTTAATTTGTCTCAACAACAATGTAGCTGCATAATTCGCAATATCGTCTATGTTTATATGGTTCTCTTTAGCAAATACTGCCCAACGTACATATGGGAAAGTGAATATTTTAGCAAAGCGCTTCTCCTCTGCGTTAAGAGGTGTTTGACTTAAATATTTAGCAAAAATACCAGGGCTACCGGCTTCTCCAACAAGTCTCGCTTTTACTACCATTTCTAATGGAGTAAAGCTCACTGTTTCTGTTTCAACATTTAAGCAGCGATAATCGCCTCCAGTTGGGATAGTTTCATTTCCACAGCTTCTAATTTTTATCGGTACAGCTGTTTTCCCAAAAATGAAATCAGAATAATTAGCAGGTCCAGTGTTATCAACTCCCGGTTCTGAATCTACATCAGTCGCACCATTTTCAAACTTAATAACTTTGGTACCCAATAAAGTCATTAACATAGACGCCATTTTTTTCTTCTGCGTATCACCTTTAAACTCAAGCGCATCCAAAAAAGGCGTTGCTGAAGTTGGGTTTAGTAAGGTAACCGCTTGATAGACTGAGTTACCTTCAAGAGTTAGTTTTCTGGTATTTAAATCTTTCTTTTCATTTGTATTTTTATCGCCAAGAATAGACCCCGCCCAGCTAGTAACAGAACCGACTTTTGAGGCCATATCTGAACTAATAAGACTTTCTTGCATTACCAACCTATCTTCACCAACATATTCGTTATTAGCTAAGAAGGTTTGAGATTCAGCGCAGGCATTTCGAGCCAGTTCATTAAATCGCTGTAATTTGTTTTGTAAGTTCTCCATTTCTGCAGCACATGTTGAGCAGATATTATTAATTGCTAGTTTAAAAAAGTACGCAGCTGCACCTTGAGCAACAGCTCTACCAACTTGAACTAGCTCGTCGCCTGATATTAGACCAAACGAACCTCCATATAGATCTACGCCGCCACAACCTACTGACATAGATGGGCTTTCTAATGATACAACATCAATTGTAGGCTGATTCCAACGAGCAGAAAATTGACCTAACCCCCAGTTATTGCCACTAGCAACGTCAACTTGATATGGACCTAAATCATTTTGATACGAATCAAATAAGTCTTTCATTCCTGCATTAGCATTTTGAGAGCTTGTTAATATGCATAAGCTAACAAAAATTCCAATTCTTTTTAATTTCATCATTATTCCCCAGAAAGAGAGTTAAACAGTTGAGCACCTACTGGCTTAGAATCAGCTAATTTCGCTTTTAGTATTTCAGCTAAATAACCAGGATCATTCTCAATTAATTCTGCATCCGCTAACATAGTTCCATCCGTATCGGTCAGCACATTTATCTCCCGAACGTTTTGAGTTTGTTGATACTGTTCATCGGTAATTACATTTTTTAAGCGGGCGGATAAAAGAATACGGTCTTGCATTAGAGGTAATGTAGTTAAGCCTTCACCTATTTTGGTAAAACCGGTACCGTCATTAAGAGCCATAAACATGGTTGGTGTGAACTGAACGCCAAAGCGTTGAGCAACATTTGTTTTATCAACCACAACTTCAATATCTTCCATGCCGGGCAATACTGAACCATCCATTGAGATAGCAAGTACATTCATACCGAAGCGTATTTTTAATTCTTTTAATAACGGAAGTTGTTTTTTGCAATAGGCGCAATTAGAGGAGAAGAAAAACCATAAATGAGATTTTTCATTGATTGCACTAATAACATTGCTTATCGCTTTTTTAGTGTCATCTTTAAATACGTTTAATGAAAACGTGGACATAGGGCGACGTTTTGATTCATCTAATTCAGATTCGAACTGATTAAATTCCGTTGTTTTAGTTGCAAATCGTGAGCCCATATCTAGCATGTAACGCTGAACATACATGTATCGTGCAATGTTTTCCCTCGTTGGGTTATTAATTGCAACTTCTTGATATTCTGGTATTTTTGATCTGAGCCAAGCAACATCTAAGCGCACTTTTTCTTCTTTTTTCTCTTCTTCTGGCTTAGTTTCAGCTGCAGGTGCTGCCTGTTTTTCTTTTTCTGGCTCATTTTCAGGTTCTACTGGTGGATCTTCAAACCAATACCAACCTCTGTACTTATCGCCATAAAAAGGAGAGTTTGTTGAAGTTGATGATGCAGCTGAAGCGTTAAAGCAATTTGCAAGTAGTAAAGTAGCTAATATAGTGTTTTTCAAAATGACCCCCAATATTCAATTGAGCCATTTTCTTATTTATATAGGAACTTTTGAAATAATAGAGAGTACAAATATGCTACCTCTAAACATTCAATCGTCTAAAAAAGGAGGGGGATAGTTAACTGAAGAAATAAAAAAGAGGCTAATGAGCCTCTTTTATAAATTATAAAAATTGACTTGGAATTTCACACAATGAAATAGAATTTACATTACCGACATCTGAGATTTTTTGAATAAAACGCTTAGTATTACTTGCTTGCTTAAATTGATGCCATGGAGAAGAAAATGACATTTGTTTATAGTACAGCTCCACGCTTTGTGATAAATAAGCCTTAGTTTTTAAGAGTTCATCTGCCACATCACCTTTTAGGCGAGAACATGTAGCCTTTACATTTACGTGATTGAAATCAAAATCAAATCCTGACAAACTTTTATCTAAGTTAGCTACTATTAAAGCTAAATATTTAGGTTTATCTTTTTGAATTAGCACACCCGCAAGATAATGCTTTTGTTCAGCATTATTGTTTGACCCAACATTAATTAGCGAAGCCTGTTCATCACCTAGTAAGTTAACAAAATTAATGCTTATTTGTGACTTATTAGGAATCATTGGATCAAGCCATTCGCCGGCCTGCAAAGGTAGTGAAGCAATAAGAAGTAATGATAAAAAAGTTTTACGCATAAAAAACCAACACCTTGGCACTTGAAATTGCTACTAGTATTGGTTTTCAAATATTAAAAATCAAATTTTTTAAATGCGTCTCTTACATTAACTTTTAAACTTGTTGTCGCTGAGGTAAATTATCATGCATTGGAACATCAGTTATCTGATCTTCAAATAGCTCATGTTTCTCACGTTTAGCCTTTGGAGCTTTCGCACCAGTAATTTGGCACGATGCACAAAGGTTTATATCAGAGTTGTCATCATAATGAACTACATAAGACTTAGAACAACAAGCACATGAGGGCATAATACCAAGTAGCTGTTCACGTACTAGTGGGAAAAAGTAAAATATACGAGTAGGGTGAATTTTTGAGTTTGGGTACAATGCATTATAAGCATAGTACATATTCAGTAATTGAACACCAGTTATAGGTCTGTCGAGCTGGGTATCTTTATACATTTTTTTATATAACGATAAAATTCTGTCGGCCATCAACCGCCCTTCAGTATCTTTTACCCAACCCCCTTGACCACGACGAAATTGTCTAGAAAAAGGGAGGTCTTTCCAAAAGTGTTTAATGTTGTCTTTTCGTCTATGAGACAAAGCAAGTAGGATCTTCTTCTCAGTACCTAACACTGCTAAAGCGCATATTGCAATTTCATTTTTATAAATATTAGTCAATGATATAGACATTCTATTTAACCTCAGAAGCAAATATGTGGTCTATTGACCCTGCTTTTGGCTTGTTTTTTGTCATACTAGCAATAGCTTTAGTTAGGTCACTTGGTGAGCACGCTAATTGGAATAAAGGAAGGCGAGAATCTGCATTTTTTAAACATGCAATATCTTGAACATGTGTACTTTTAAGGGCTTCTACAAGTTGTGAATCAATGCCAATGACACCCTCAATATCGCAATCAAAATCAATAAGTGACTTAATAATTAATAACAGCTCCACATTACAATTAAAGTAGTTATTAATTTGCTCAGCAAGGTTGTTAGCATTTTCTAGCATTGCTCTAGTTCCGTTTAAAATTATTCAATGAATTTGAATTATAGATTCATAAAAGGAACATCTCAATAAAAATAACGTCACCACTTGTGACTAGGGGTGGGTTAATTTTTAATTTAAATTATAAATACTAATAGATTCAATGCTTAATGAGACATTAACTTAAAACATTTAAAATAAAAAAAATTAAATTACATTTATTTTTCAAAGCGCTTTATAAAATGCCCATCCTAAAGGATTGGATGAGCAGTTATTTAATCAGGATTTCCATTTGAATCTGTAAAATTAAAATCAGAATCGTCAATGTACCTGCCCAAGTAAGGTACGAGGTCAAGTTGGTCTTCATCTTCCTCAACTTGTTCTACAGACTCAATTTGGGTTTGTTCTTCAGGCTTACTTTGAGTTTTTTCTACAGCATTAGAGGCTTTGTTCAAACTACTGCTAACCAAAGAGTGATTCGATTGGTTAACTGATAATTTTACCTCGCCCCCATTATTAACTAGACTCTCAAATAACAAACCTTGAATGGCTAATCTAATTAACTCATTAGGATAGCCAGATAACTGAGAATCATTGACCAAATGAACCCCAAGTTTACTTTCTCTTTTTATTCTCGCTGTTACTTTAATTATACTACTCATAGGTTAACCTCTAACGACTTGTTTGCCTGCGTAGAACAACCCCTCAACAACGGTAGTTAAATTATTTTCTAGTACAATCATTTTGTGATGTGGGTATTGCGCTCTAATAGCAGGTTCAAACGTTTTAATAGGTCCACCAAATAAAACAAAATAATCAATGTCATCACCGCTACCTACAATATTTCTTACATAGTTTGCAGCCGTACTTGTAGAACTATTTATATTCCCCGTTACGTCATATTCAATACCAAGATCATTATCTTCTTTTTTGCAAATTGGAAATGGGTATTCGTAACCTCTAACCTTTAGCTTTCCATTTTTTTTCCAGAAAGCATCATCCACTAAGCGCCTTGATAGGTTGTTAGTTAATGAAAAAGCTTTTGATAGGGTCGGTATTATCTCATTCAACACAGTTGAAAAGCCGTTCTCAGTTGCACCACTTCTTTTTTCTATTGGCGTTAGTCCACGAGATGTACATACATCTAGTGTTAAGTATCCGGCATCGATACAAACAACGTTTGCTGTTTTAAAGTTTTTTTCAAACTCTTGTTTAGGTAGACTTGTCGCATAAGAGACTAATCCAGCAACAGGTTGTGGCAACACCATAGTCTTTTTAACTATTCGTTGCTTACCGCCTTTGAAATCATGCACACCTTCAGTTAGCTTTATAAGCTCATTTTTTTTGGACCAATGATTAACTGGTAGGCCAACAACAAGCAAATCAATAACACGATCATGCATTAGAGAAAGACTGCCTTTTAATAATGCTTTATATTGTTTGGAACCAACATAATGATCACTTAAAACATCATCAGAATCTTGAGCACTTAAATAAGCATCCGGCCCAACTTCAAAAATGTCGCCATCAATATCTACTTCTACCGTTTCACGCTTACCAATCCCCATATCGGCTTGCCCAATTCGGCTCTCATTAATTCGCCCAACAGAAGAGCTAAACGTTTTTATCACTGGCTTATCGTCACCCGACACAGTAAAACTTACTGTTCCGAACCCAACCTCAGCAGCTCTCACTATCTTCTTAGCCATTCTCTACACTCCTATATTTATTGTTCAGGCAGAGAATACACCCAGTAATTAAAAGCTTTAAATATTAGAGCACCCCAAAATGACACCTCTAAGCTTTAATTATGGAACTAATTAGCTATTTTGAGTGAGCGAAAACTAAAAACACAGTCAATACCAAAGCCACAGAACAAAATGGGCATAAAACCGGCATGAAAGCGGCGTAATATGGAAATGCGCAGTTTATGGTATTGGAGATGTCAATCGCTTATAGGCAAGTGGTATGAAAACGGCACTAAAGCGGCACAATATGGCACTATATTATTTATTATATTGGGTAGGTCGGTTGTTTACCGGTAGGTGGCAAAAAAACGGCACAAAAACGGCGCAACATGGCAATACGTAGGGATTAACGATAAGTAAACAACATATAGTTCTCATGCTGCTTTTATTTATGAACAGCGCTACTCGTTTAATATTTCCATCTTATTAAATGCATTAACGCTCTAACAAAGTGAGCCTCATTTCTGCTTTATTGGTATAGCCAGCATTATGATTGAGATGCTGAACGATAAAAAACTCGCATATTTATAATATAAAACTAAGACTATTACGCCTCAATAATTTAGAACCATAAAAATCTAAAGTCTAAAACCGCCCTCAATTAATAGGGTGCGATTTTTTTTACGCCCATTTTTAGGGCATTACCACTAGTCTCAAAGATATAAATTAATTAAAACTACCCTCAATTAATAGTGCATTCCCCCAAAACCTACCCCCAATGGCGCAACTCTATTTATTTAGAGGAAATACGCTAAATTTCATGCTTCTTAAAATAAAAGTTTACAAAATAATAAATCAGCAAAAAGAAAAGAAACCGCCCTCAATTAATAGGGAGAGATATTTTTTGCGCCCATTTTTAGGGCAGAATATTAAATTAAACTAATAAAAATAATTAAATGCGCCCTCAATTAATTAAGACCTCACTCAAAACGCCCATTGCGGGCATTTGCCTAATCAATCTTAACTTACCAAATAAAACACGAAATAAACAAACCTCTAAAACTTAATTATCCCCTTAATTAATTGGGGGCAGCTTTTGCAAAACCGCCCGTTTAGGGGCAGTTTGAGAAAACTGCCCTCAATTAGATTTTAGGGCATCAATAGTAAAAGAAAACCTCACCGGAAGGTGCTCGAAATTTACAACATGCATTTATACCCTCTGTATTTTTTTTCTCTTACAGATAATTACGCGAAAATAACAACAAGACAGAAACAAGAGTTTAAAAAAATGAACCAAGATGCATTTGAAGTACGGCAGTATTTAACTGATAAAAAGGACGACCTAGCTTTAAAGCTTGATTCGTTAGTGGATGGGTATTGGTGTGCTTGGCGAGACATGAATAGACAAATCATAAGTCAAGCCGCTAATCCAGACCGAACCGATAAAGTCGGCAAGGTTGCACCGAGCATTCGCATATACAAAACCAAAAACCACAACCGAGTAACACTCAGGTGGCGAATTTACGAAAATAGTTGGGCAAGGCTGAATGTTGCTAAAAGCAATAAGCAGACGCTTCGCTACGCAAAAGAACTCAAGCGGAATAAAGATGGCACCACAAGTCGATTCCAATTAGTAAAAAACGCTGAAAGCTGGGAAGTTAAATTAATTGATGAATTTCTAATTGAAGCAGAGCCAATTATCACACTTATAAATATGATTCATCAAAGTTTAAAGCTACTAAACAACACAAAAACTTTAGAAACTAAGGAGATCCAAAATGCAGAATAAAACTGAAAATTCAATATCGGCTGAACATGTAAAGAATAACCAGGCGCAAAGAGCCACAACAAAGCATGCTGGTAAAATGAAAACAATCACGACCACGATTAACTATGAAACAGACCACACTCACTCATATTTAAAGCTTAACGAGCATAAAATTTTAAATGCATTCGAGCGCTTAGCCGCAATTCTACGCATGGCAAAAACCTCAAGCGTTGCGTACACAAGAATAAGTGAGTGGCATAGAGATATTAATTTAAATCTTGCTCAAGCTCAGTTGGACACACTTCATGAGCAACGTGTAGAGCGTGAGAAAAGTTTACCGGTTATGGGTGACTTTATAATTAATACACCAGACAACTATGCCATGCAATTTGAAGTTTCGCACCCAGTAGGACTCACAATTACTCAGTTAATTGTTGCCGTGGACAAAGAGTTAAACGCAATTGAAAAATTATTTATGTTTGGTGCTTTAGATGATCTTGAGTATGAGCAAGCTTGCAAACAGGCAGCAGCAATTGTTACTGGTGTTACTGACAGAATAATGAAAGTGACTTCGCCGGGTAAACGTGAAGGTGGCCAATTTAATCCGCGTTACTATTTGGAGTTTTTACGTGATCCACAATTTAACATGCTTTCGCTGTGTGACATTCCTTATGAGGTAGCAAAAACAATACTGACAGAAGAGCAATTAGTATTAATTGTTAAAGCTAAAAATGAAGATAGTGAAAGCAAGGTAGCCTAATGTCATTTGTATCCACCATGAAAATGCTATTTGGTATATCCACTTCTACCAAGCCGGTTTCCGGTGACGTAGAAGTGCTTAACGATAAACCTAAGCCCATCCACCTACAGACCAATGTAAGTGGAGAAATTTATCTGGATATTTATAACAGGCCGGTACACGATGCTGAAGCTCAATTTTACCCACCCAAAGTAAATGGTCTGAGTGTTTTTTGTGTAGATGCCATTTTAAAGCGCTATAAGGACCAAATTATAGCGCTTGAGCAACACGTAGATATTGGGTTTCATAGAACCACTGAGGATGGTGTTAATCTTTTTGGCGCGCGTTATTTGAGTGTAATTCGCAAGTTGGCCGAATATGTTCACATGCTTCCTGCATCTGAATACCACCACCATTCACAACCAGGTGGATTATTTCGGCACTCGCTAGATGCAGCTTTAATCGCTTTACGTAAGGCAGACAATCAATTGCCTCCGACCGTGGGCAAAGTGGACTTAGATGCACAACGTCGTGTCCGTTACATGTATGCAGCGTGGGTTGGGGCGCTTTTACATGATACAGGTAAAATTTTGACAGATATGCAGGTGAGTGCGTATACAATTTTTGATGATGAAAAAAATATAAGTGTACCAATCGCGAGTTGGGGGAAACCAATTAAGCCTTGGATACCACAAATTGAAACTTTAATTGAATGGGCTACCCGCAATAAAGTCGAACGATATTTTGTCCATTTTAGGGCTTCTCGTGTACACAGGGAACACGTATCTTCAGGTGCAACTCTGTTACCTCACATATTAAAAGGAGAGGGATTAGAGTTCATTATGGACTCCCCAGATGATTTATATAGCAATCTAACCTCTGCACTCAACGGATATGCTCATATCAATGGATACCTTGCCACTGCAATTCGTTTTGGAGATTCAGTGTCAACGGCTAAAGATGTCAAAACAATGGCAACTTCGGCTTTTGGTACCTTAAAAAAATCCAGAATGATGTCTATTGTTGATACGATGCGAAGTCTTAAAAGTAAATGGAATTTTAATACCGAAAAAAGTCATGCTTTTGTAATTGGAGATTGTGTTTTTATTCGTTGGCAATCAGCGTTTGATGGAATCCTCAAAGCTGCACGCGCTAACCACTTCGATGCTCTGCCAAATGATACCAAGTCACTATTAGGAATGATGGAAGACTTCAGAATAGTAGAGCCATTCGATAAAGAAAATCGCTTTGCGCTATTTGCTATAGGCAAGTTCACTGAACAAGATGTGATCAACATCATTGACGAAACAATCAGCATTAGTTGGATTGAGTTGATCAAAGTGGTGTATCGCGAGTGGATATATGATTCTGACCCAGTGCACCCAAACTTAGAAGGTTTGCTTTACCTAAGTGGATCAAACAAATATTTCATTACGAAAGAAGATGGAAGCTTTACAGAGCTAAGCTTTGACACTGCAGCGCTTAGCGAAGAAAAAGAGACGGTAATTGAAAGTACGAACGAATTACATGACAAAGTTAACATTAGCACGACTAAACAAACCGTTTCAATTAACACTGCTGTAAACGATGTGAAGGAAAAAACCAATACCGCCAAAACAGAAAAAACAGTTGCGCCTAAAGGTGAAGTAAATACCGGGGGGGAAAATCAGGTCACGGCCAAAAAGAAGAAAATGGCAAAGCCTAAAAAACCGGAGAAGGCGAATGTTACACCAATTCTATTTGAGAACGACACCGATACCTCTGTAGTACAAACTGAACAGACTTCACCTGCGGAAAAAACTGAACAGACTTCACCTGCGAAAAAAACTGAACGGGCAATACCACCAGCTTTGGAGATAGAAAAGCCTAGATCCCACGACTATGTTTTGCAAATCAATAATAAATGGTACGTAGACGTAAACAAGTACGTTGAAGCTCACAACACTAATCAAATCGAAGCTGGGCAAGAGCTATTAAGCAAAGGTTTTATAAGGCAAAAACTAGGTAGCTCATCCCTTGCAACACTTGTTCGGCGTCAAAAAGCGAAGTCTGTCGTTTGCTTTGAACTAACACCTTTAGGTCAGTCCTCGTTAACTGGCGCTGTTAAAAGAAGTTCAGAAACCAAAAAAAGTTTTAATGCCAATTCATCTAAAGCAAAGAGTATGACTATTAAGGAAAAAGATACTGCCGGTAAAGATAAATCTAGTTTGCCTTCAACCGACCCAACAGAGTTTGAATTCACAACAACAAGCATCAAAGGAAGTCTTGGCGAAATCTTGCTAGCTCACAAAATTAAGGTGTCTGGTGGTCCAGAACACATAGACATTATATTAAAAGAAGTAGCGTTAGTTAGCGATTCAAACCCATCTTTTATAAAGGGGATACGAATAAGCAAACTAATCCAATCAATGAAAGCGCGCTATAAACATGACGTAAAAATTAACGACATGAGTTCCTTTTCCATACAAGTCCACATACAAGATGTATCAAATACAGAGGTGTTCAGTGAGTAGCAAGTACAATAGAACAGATGGACGATACGTTGAGTTTCTATTTCGACCTATCTATGAAGTAAACACAGCAATAGCTTATGGCATTGGTGCCATAACAACTCCGTTTATGACTTTAGGTGCATTTCAACCAGGAGCAACCGTTTCATTTGGTATTGCTGGCATACTAGCTGGTGGAAGTTATTTGTATGCTATGAAAGCAAAACCATTAATTGAGCGTCAGTTAAAACTAAAACTCAATAGAAAAGAGTTTATGGATTGTAAAAAATTACGAGAAATCAACTCGCTTGAACCAAGAATAACGAATGATAAATTTGTTGACCCTAGACATAACTTTATGGGGTATGGGTTCGAATGGGGTTCTGAACATGCCAATCGTATTTATCAAGTTATGAATATGGACTCTAAACTAACGGATATAAAGCTGCCATTTTTTCTACGTAAAGCAACAGACGAATTTCAGCATGAAACTGAAGAGCTTGGTGGAAAACCCTTTATCCATGCCGTAGGCGATGAGACAGAAATAAAAGTTGTGGAAGATACATATTTCGGGCACACACTCATATCAGGAAATATAGGTACAGGCAAAACAACTCTATTACGCTTGCTTAGCCTAAACGCTATACATATGGGTGCTAAAGAAAGTTCAGCTCGCTTCAATATAAATGGACAACAAAACAAGATCAAACAAGGCGACAAAACAAAAAATAACAGCAAAGTAATCGTCGTTATCGACCCAAAAAACGACACTGACTGGAAAGAGTCTATCAAGCAGGAAATGGAGCACTTAGGCTATGGCGATAGGTTTTTCAGTGTGCATCCAGCTGCACAAAGTGACTCTTGTCGTATACCGTTACTAAAGAACTTTGTACGCGTCTCAGAAATTGCTGACAGAGTGGCACCACTAATGGGTACTTCAGGGGGCAGCAAAACCTTTGAAGATTTCGCCTATGAACAAATAACATTTGTGGCTGCAGGCATGGAGTACATTGGCACACCTATTCGCTTAACATCCATCCAAAAAGCGTTGTCTTCAGGGAAAATACCGTTCTGTGAAAAAGTGTTACGTGTGTTTTACGAAAGGACACTAGGGCCGGAGTACGAAACAAAGCTGAATATGGCTGAGTACCTTAAAAAAGGTGTAGAAGCTTGGCAAGTAATGAGTGAATACTATAAAGCTCGTTTAAGCGAGTCGCATGAGAACGCGGCTATATTGGGTATTATTCAATTAATAGAACACCCTTCTGAGCATTTTATAAAGATGATCACATCGTTACGCCCTGTATTAACGGCGTTAACGTCAAAGCCAATGGATGATTTGTTTTCCCCTATTGATGATCCCGAAAGTGAAGATAAACGAAGAATAGTAGATTTAGATAACCTCATGGAAAAAGGGGGGTGTCTGTATATAAGTTTAGATTCAATGACTGATAATAAAACGGCAGG
>NZ_AUTP01000223.1:0-87845 GCF_000498075.1 Pseudoalteromonas sp. TAB23 | reverse complement strand
CCGCCGTGTCTGGTCGCCGTTATAACAATAACGACAAGAAAGCATCACGAGTTGCTGTTTTCTTAGATGAAGCACATGCCGCACTTGAAAATAATGACAGCTTATTAAACCTCCTTGCTGTTGGTCGTGCATCATCAATCGAGCTTTACCTTGCTACACAAACAATCAGCGATATTGCAGCTAAAACAGATGAGCCTACAGCAAACAGGGTTTTAGGATTATGTAATAACTTCATTTCTTTTAGAACAACTGATCCAAAGACCCAAGAGTATGTTGCTGCGCAATTTTCAAAGACAGCAATTACAAAAGTTCAAAATCAAAGTTCATCTGGTGCATCAAGTAGCGAAAGTATATTTGCCTTCAACTCAATGCATGGTGAGCGTTCAGCTAAAGAGATGGATGATTCATTTCCAATGGGCTTAATGGGCGATTTACCAAAACTTCAATACATAGCACGGTTAGCAGATGGCCGTAAACTTAAAATGAGGTTACCTATTGTAATTAACAGCTGCCCAGAGGAGCGAGCCAAATGGTTATAGAAAAGTGGCGAATTGAAAACTTTAATGGTTTAACAGCTGAAAAAACATGGCTTTCACTGAATGACATTGAAAAGCAATCATCTAAGAATGAGATACGAGCACGACTAAGTGAAAAAAATCAGGATAAGTTTTTAAAGTTATGCAGTGATAACGAAGCATTATTGAAATTGGCAAGAAACCTTGCGCTGTATGTTGGTTTACAAAACAAGATATACAAAGAACACGTATTTAGCCTAATTATGAACGGCGTTATAGACAATCTTGAAAATACAAAAGTTGAAACTCTAATTCTGGCAGTATCAGAAAACTTATACCCAATCATTTACGCAAAAGTGTCGGGCAGGCCAAAAGGCCAGCGATTGTCAGCCTCATTAACGTGGGATTTTACGAATGAAAGTTTATATTCGTGGATTGAAAACAATAACTTTGAGTCAATTTCAACGACTGAACTTAACGTAAAGTTAGAGTACCTGCGTAAAGATGAAGTAGGGCTACTCATTTTAAATAAATTCTTTGACGCTGAATCAATTTTAAAATTCATGCATGCAGTTAAAAATAAATCTCTGACAGAGAAAGCGCAATTGGTTGATTCAATTGGTGAGTCAAATATTAAAATACAATTGTCGATGATAGATACCATCAACCCGGCAGTAGTAAAAATATGCAACAAAGTAAAAGAGTACATGGGCAACATTGATATATTCAATAGTGGCGCACCTACTTACATATCCATCATTACAACATCATTGAGCGCATATTACGCCAAGGCTGAGATACAAGGACAATCGGCTGCGTATTTGGTTTTTTGTGAATATATTTCAAATCAATTAACTCAATTATGTTGCATGAAAATTCAATGTGAAAATGAGGTGTGGGATTGGACCAAAGAAAGCTTGCGTGCTTGGTCAAATAAACACCCAAAGGACAATTTAATAACATTGCATACGCCAACGAAAGAGACGAATAAAAAACTATATTTAATTTTCAATCTATTGGTATTCAATCGCATTGATTTAAGTATTTGGGGAGTGCCGGCCACAGGCAAAAGGCTGGCAGTATTTTGGGGGGATGCAGTATGAAGACTGCAATTACAAGTAAGCATACGCGTTTAGAAATATTATTACTGCTGTCCTCACTTTCTGTAGCAGCCATGTTACTCATGCTGTTATTAACTGAACCAGACGAATACAAATCGAATGTACTGCAAGAGTCATATCAGATTAAAGGTGCGATTTCAGAGAATGATTGGAACGTATTGCATAACGAAACCCTCTTTTTACAAGATAAATGGGTAAATGGGAGTGGGCTATACAAATGGTTTTTATCAAAGTTAATGCCTGAAAAGGACACGGAATGGGATGGTGTCATAGGTAGTACGTTCCAAGAAAGATTAGCAATAAACGGGCAGATACTAGCGTATCAGATCGCTTTGCGAATAATGATGTTTAAGTATTGGTTGTTTGTGTCACTTCCACTTTGTTTAGCTTTAATTTACGGGTCTGTGAACAGACACAAAGCAAACGCATATAGATTTGGTGGGGCTAAACCTAATTTGGTGCGTTTATATATAAAAATCATTTGGGTTTCATTCTGCTTATTTACATTTTTTATGTTAGCTCCGAATTTTGTAGGCGGAGTGTTGCCCTATTTTCCATTTATTTATTTGATAGGCATTGCCTTATTGATTTCAGGAATAATCCGTAATTTCCATAAAGGTACAAGTTAAAATGATTACAAATTTACTAAGAAAACTTAAAAGAAAAAAAGTTAAGCAAGTTAAAGTTCAACCTGAAAATTTAACACAGGCCATATCAGAGTTAACTTCAACAGTTGAATCTAAGTTAGGACCAGTAGCTAAGGCTTATTCATTTTCACAGGTTTTTAAAACATTCATTATATTTGGAGGCTTCTTAACGGCCATATTAATAAACTGGAAGACAGAGACATTAGAAATAAATAAGCCTAAGTATGTATCGCAAATAATGCTTGAGGGTGAGATGACTGATGCTGGTGGCGGCTCTGGCTACAATTTAGCGAAAGAAATACAACGCGCGGATAAAGACGAAAGGGCGAGTGCAATAATGCTAATTGTTAATTCTGGTGGTGGTTCGCCCGTACAGGGAGAAACGGCTTATTCATTTATAAAAAGTTACACAGATAAACCGGTAACTGAACGAAAGCTGCTCTATGTAAGCATTCAAGCCATTTGTGCCTCAGCGTGTTACCAAGCTATATCGCCTGCAGATAAAATATATGCCCACAAAAGTTCGATGGTTGGCTCTATTGGTGTGCGAATTGATTCATGGGATTTAACGGGTTTAGCTGAGAAATTGGGAGTTAAAAAACAAATTTTAACTTCCGTGGGTAAAAAGGTAATCATTGATCCATTTAAAAAACTGAAAGTTGAAGATGAACAGCTATTGAAAGATTCGTTAATGATGCCAATGCACACCAATTTCGTTTCATCTGTGCTTGATGCGAGAAAAGACAAACTTGCAAACGATCCTGAACTGTTTAATGGAATGGTGTGGCTTGGTGAGGATGCTAAGTCAAAAGGCTTTATAGATGGGATAAGTAGCACAATAGAAGTTGAAAATGAATTAATGGAGATGACAGAGACTAAAGATGCTAAGTCAGTTAGTGCTCAAGGTTTCAGCATTAGTCGCCTAATAGGTGGAATTTTATAAATGTATACCTTAGAGGTGCGATTTTAACCCTCTGTAAAATTTAAAATAAGCCAAGTTAAAGGTAATAATGATTTTGCTGAGAAGGACTAGGAACACATTAATGTGCTCCTTTAAAATTAGCATAGCTTAGAGGGGCCATTTTAGTACGCTCTAAAATTTTAAAATGAATGAATTACAGTGAATAATCACTTTGAATTAAAACAACTCATTAATCGGAGATAACCATGAGTATAGCAATTGCAAACATCGACAACATGAATAACGTTGAGACATCTAAAAAAACTAAATACCTTCTATTAGCACTAGCTATAGTATGTGTAGTGTTTTCATCACTAGCACTTGCTGCAGGTAGTGGTACCGAATGGAACTCGATATATACAACGTTTGATGGTTGGATAAAAGGTATTCCGGGTAAGACTATTTCGCTATTAGCATTTGGTTACTCTGTTTATAACATCACTCAACAAAACTACACTATGGCTGCTGGTGCATTCCTTGGTGCAGTATTAATGGTAAATGCTGGTTCAGTATTAGATTTAATCTTTACCGCTGGTATCCCAGGCCTTTAATAACACACTTAGTTTCCCTCCTAGAAAAAAGGCTCATTTTGAGCCTTTTTTTTTGATCTAAATAATTAGAGGTATCAAATACACCCTCTCTAATTTTATGCATTCGTCTGTTAACGGTAAATAATAGCGAATAGATTTTAATGAAGGACAAACAAATGTCAGATAATCCTTTTCAATACAGAATGCCAAAACGCATTAATGAGCCACTTACTCTCATATTATGGCCAATGCATTATGTGCTTATGCCCATCATGTGTTTTGGATTTGGCATATTGATCAACAAACCAATGGAACTACTTACTTTTGGTTTAATTTGGTTTTTTACACTGAAATACACCGAAGAACGTTACTCAAGAGGTTTTATCCTTCACTTCCTATGGTGGCATGGCGCTTTGCCATTTTTGAAAAAAAGTAAATATATACCTGACCCATATAGTCGTGAATATTTTCAATAGGAACTCATTAGATGAAAAGAAGTGAAAGCAAAGTTTTAAAATCCGTTAGCGAGATTCAAACAAATCAAACTAAAGATACAATAATTAAATACGGTCTACTTGCCATTGCAGGGGTATTAGCTTGCGCATTGGCTTTTAAAGATACAGAAGTAATCGCCACCCCTCCTAATTTCACACAGCCTTTAGTCGTTGCGGGTAATGTGGCTAATAAAGAATATAAATTACGATGGGCAGTTGCGGCAGCGTCGATAGCAGGGAATTTATCGAAGGACAATGCTGATTTTGTATTGAATCAACTGGATAGCATGCTTTCACCTTACTTACGGCAGCAAATATTACCCTCTCTAAAAAAAGAGGTTCAGATTTTAATAGCAAGAGATGCAGAGCAAACCTTTGTTATCAAAGACGCTATTTATGACCCTGTAAAGGACTTGGTTTGGATCTGGGGTGACAGAACTATCAAACTAAAAGCCACTGCCAATAATATCAATTTACCTCAAAGATGGACGTATGAGTTCAGAATTAAACCTTTCTCTGAACGCGCTGCTATTACACACTTTAACTCATACAAAGGTCTGCCAAAGAACCGTGATGTTGAATATCTGGTTGAAGAAAACCCAATGTTAACTGCTGAGCTTAAAAAAGTCATAAGTGACGATTAAGGAATGAAAATGAAATTAATAAATAAAATAACAGCATCTATCTGTTTATCACTGAGCTTAATGCCGGCAGTCTATGCACAAGATGAAGGGTTAGACATACCAATACAAACAAACTTTGGTAGAAAACCAATGAATGCAACACCGGCGGGTCAACCAGCTTATAACGGGGCCGCTGAGTTGCGCGCTGCAACTAATAGCTTTGTACCTAACGAAACTAATAGATCAGCGTCAAACACTCCTGTAAGTAAGAGTAGTAATGAACCTGATTTCTTACAAAAAGTGAAACAAAGCTTTAAACCCGAACAATCTTACAACCTAAAGCCGGGAAGAAACATAGTAATTCCAGTCGGGCAGGGATTTAGTAATGCCATACGAACTAACTTTAGAAGTTTATCTGTAAAAACAAGTGCTAACTCAGAGCAAGCTTTACTTGAGGTTGAGGACGGCCACTTGTATGTGACGTTGAGAACAATGCAACCAATTAGTTTATTACTATCTGAAGACGGTGTTATTGAATCTGAAATCTCCATCGTATTAGTACCAATGGCTTCACCACCAGCCATGGTAGATATTGATATAGATATGCCAGCTGAGATGACGTTAAAAGCGCTGAATCATTTTAACGAAATGGAAAAACAGAAAAAAATTGATAAAGCGACTCTTGAAGCGCAAAACGCACCGGTACTGCGTTCATCAAGTTATCAAAAAAGTATTGTTTCTATCTTGAAACCGATAGCGCAAGGTAAGACCCCATCTGGATACTCAATAACGAACGATATACCAAATTATCTTAAGCATCCGTGTCGTATAGCTATATATCATGAAGCGGGTCAACGATTAAGTGGAAGCCAGGACTTTATTGATGTAGTTCTTGTGCACAATGATAGCGATCGTGTTTACCAAGTACGTGAAGAAATGTGTCTAAACGATGGGGTTACATCGGTTGCGCTATATCCAAAGTCTTACTTACAACCAGGGGAAGAAACAGAGATTTATATTATTCGTAAACTGAAAAAGGCAAGCGCGGAGTCATATGGTCAGACTAGACCACGCTTAACAATGGGGGCAGGTGAATGATTCAGGAAAAGCTAAAAACCTATATTGAAGACAACCCATGGTTACGCAAGGGCATTCTAGGAATCATATTTCTGGTTATTCTTTGGTTTGTTGGGGGTTCACTTTTTACAGATGACACTATGAGTGAACAGCAGGTTGAAAGTCAGTCTGTAACATCAATTTTGGGCCTATCTGACACATTGGGTACAATGGACCAACAAGAAGCAGAAGGTATTGTTGATGAAATGAAAGTTCGTTTAGCCGATAAAGAGCGCGAAATGGAGGCTAAATACAATAAAGACGCTGAAAACCTTGAACAATTGAAACTTTCAATGCAGCAAATGCAAAATGAGATGTTTGAGCTAAAAAGGAAGAGCGCTACGAACACAAAACCAATTGATATAAGCACTAAGTTGCCTAGCAAACAGTTTCAAGTACAAGGTGAGCCAGTCAGTTACCAAGCAGATCAGCAAAACCAAAATGTACTATATAGGCCACAAACTGAGATAATAACGCAATCACCCCAAATTAAAGGCAACGTTATTAGAACAATTACTCAACGCAGTATACGTGAAGTGCAGCGCTCTGGTGAAGTAACCATTAGTGATATTAAAGTTCAGCGTTTAACGAATGACAATCAAAATGTAGACGATAGTCGTGAAGGGCAAATTGCTAAAAATAATGACGAAAGAAACCCATCAGCAAAAGGTGATAAAGGGGAATTTACATTAGCAATGGGCTCAATATTATCGGGCACGTTAATAAATGGTGTTGCGGCGCCAACAAAAGTAGGTTCACAAGATACACCTATCCCTATTTTACTTCGTGTAAAACGAGAAGCGATTATGCCTAACTTTTTCTCACTGGATATACGTGAGTGCATGGTCCTTGGTGCAGGTATTGGTAACCTAGCAAGCGAACGCGTTGAAATCCGTGCAGAAGCAATTTCATGTATTACCAATGATGGCCAAGCCATTGAAAAATCATTAACGGCTTATGCTGTGTCTAGTTCAGATGGTTTAACAGGTATACGTGGTACGGTAATCGAGCGAAGTGGTAAAGCAATAGGCAACTCTATAAAAGCAGGCTTTTTATCAGGTTTTGCAAGTGCTGCTGCGCCGCAGCAAGTACCTTCGATTAATACTGAGCTTTCTGCATCAACCGTATGGCAAAGCCAAAACCTGAACCAGTACGCTGGAGCAGGAATAATGGAAGGTGCAAGTAGCGCCATGGAACGTGTAGCTTCATATTACTTAGCAATTGCTGAGGCTATGTGGCCTGTTATAGAGATTCCAGCAGGTATTGAAGTAGATTTCTTAGTTCAGAAGGGAATGACCTTACAATTGAACCAAGATGATATTAAGGACCAAAAATAATGGCCGGTTATTTAACAAAACTAATTTTAGCCACCAGCCTTGCTATTTTATTGTTGGTAAGCGTTAAAACTTACCAACAGACAAAGCAAATAGCACAGCTGCAGCAACAAGTAAGTAAAAAATCATCTCAAGTGATCGCATTAAATGGTAAGCGATTAATTGATAAGTTTATGCGTGATGGAAACACACAAGCGGAGTCAATGGAGGCATTCGCGCTATTAATTAAAATGATGGAGGATGAGGGAGTATTAATTATTGATAGTAATCAAACAATAACTGCGCCAACAGACAAGCAATTTAAAGACCTGCGCGTAAGCGATATAAACGCGATGGCTAAAGATAAAGGTATAAATATAGTTAAGTTTCGAGATGAAATAATCGAGCAGGCAAAGAAGGAAACGGACAGAATGATAAAGGAGTTAGAAGCGCTTCAAAGGTAGATTTAAAAAGGCCAAATACCCAACGGAGAGTAGTGTTGGATACTCGGCCTAACCCTTGAGAGACATAATACGTATTTCGAGTTTTTAGGCTACTGATTAGAAAAGGGTACAAATAAGCATAAAAAAGTGATCATCATTTGTGAATTATCTTGATCTAACTATTTAAGCGAAGTATCCTTTGATCGAAATTCGATAAATAATTGAATAATTAACATATAGATAAGGCTAAGCACAACGAAAAACTAACAATAAAGTAACATTGCTAAGCAATAGAAAAACAAAAACCGACATAAAGTCGGTTCTAGGAAGGTTTTATATTTATGTAATGTTGTAAGCAACCAGCGCCAACTGGTAAGTCCCACGTAACTTAGGACAAGCTTATAACTACATAAAAATAAGGTCAAGGGCTTTTTTGGCTAAAATTTAAGTTATAAGTGTTTTTTATGAAAACTACTCTATCTGATCGTAGCATCAGACCATGAGCGACACTGTAATAACAGGTCGCTCTGTGCATAGGCATTTGACTCCGCATTTCGATTTTAAAGCTAAAAATCCAATTGCTAAGCTGCTTATTGCTCGTATTGAAATGCATGATTTCAAACTTAATACGTTCTTAAACAAAGCGCGATACGCTGGTGGCATGCTAAATCTTGGTTTCAGTACCATCGCACTAGCGGCGCGAACTAACCGTATGCGAATAGAAAGAGAGCAAACCCTTCGCGAAACGATGAAGGCGTTAGTTTACTGTGCCTCATACAAACCCTATTCTAACTCCCTGTTTGAAATTAAAATGTCCATTAAAGCTTTGGCCAAAATGGTTAATCAACTTCACATATCAGAGCCAACAGCCAAATACCGCCATGGTCGTGAAAACTACAACCCTGTAATTAATGCATTAAAGGATTTAGCAGCTGCAGGGCTGGTCATGTTACAACAGAATTACAGCGTTAAACTAAAGCGCTATCAAAGTATGCGTATCTTCATCACCCCAGAGTTATTTGCATCACTTGGTATCAATAAAAAAACAGTTAAGAAGCTAATACACTCACAAAATAAGCACGATATTAAAAATGGATTTGATGTAAATAAATCAAATAGAATGGAGCATTTACGCGCGCAAAGTAATGCGGCCATACAAGAACACGACAGCCATAGCTTAAAAACATTTAAGGCTCGTCTTAAAAATGAATTCAATGTTCCTGACGATATACGCGAGATGAAAGAAAAGGTAACGTCGCTAATTAAAAAGAAACAAAAGGAAGTTGGGAGCGAACAAAAACCAGGGGCAAATCCACAACAGGTGTTTAACCGGTTAGTTGTACAATTTAATGTGCCTGCGTTTAAAATTTATGAATTAGAGGAAAACATAAAGCAAGAACATCCCTATATTGAGAAAGCCTCCCCCCCTTACTACGAGCTGTTAATAACACTACTTAAAGAAAGTCACCAATAATTCACTAGATGAAAGCACACGGCTACCCAGCCATCAATGATCTATCAAAAAACACCTAATTTCAGACGAAACCAACCCATAAATACGAGTTTAATTATTTCTTAATGATACTAAAGTTGAGTGCTATTATTTTTAGAACAATTAATTGGGGTATTTTTTAACACACATACTTAAATAAATTTATTAGAGCTGGCTTTTAAGCCCAGCATCTAATTTAACTATTAAAATTCTTCACTATCATTTATAGACATCACTACTAGATTATTTGGATCTGAATAATAATCTGGAGGTAAAGTGCCATCAAACTCTAACAAAAAATCGTCATCGTCATCGTCAGAATTAACACTCTTATTTTGATTGGGTAACAGCACACCAACCTCACGCATTTGCTCATCAGTAGCGGTATCAGAAAACATTGATGAGCTAGTAGTAATCAAGAAAAACACACCCATTAAAATTACGACGAAAATAATCATAGAGCTCTCCTAGTGAACTGTTGGTTTAGTAAAGCGTTCAGACTTTGCTTTAATTGATTTGATTAATTCTTGGCTAGATCCTTTAGTTAAACCAAGTTGCTTTTGTGCCTCAAGTAAACGTTTGTTGAAAAGTGATTCCATTGTCTTAAATGCCTGTCGTGAGTTGATGAAATAATAGTATCAATATTCGATATTTGAGCTACTGATTGGAAAACAGTTACTGAAAGGGTTTCTGATAAGTATTCGGTTACCTATAGCCGAAATACTATTTGGTTCACTGATCTATGTTGACAAGCTTATTGAGTTATAAATTAGAATAGAGCGTAATCTTGGTTTTGAAACTGCCGGAAAAGAATACCAGGCAAGAACATACACATTAATGTACTGATATTAGTCAATGAAAGCAGAGTATCGAGATAGGCAAAAAAAATGCGCTGAACAGCGCATTTGATTACATTTAATGGTAGATGTTAGCTATTAAACTCTAACTTACGCTTCAGCGCGTTTAGGCCTCTTAAAGCATTAAAGGTAATTGCTTTGCCTATCGGCAGTGAAAAAGACATTAATGGTAAACTTAATTCATTGTTTTTATTTAAGTAGTGCAGCTTAGCACCCAATAGGTAACTAAAAACGATGTATATATCTTGATGATAAGCATCTGTCCTAGAACAATATATTACCCGGTGAAAGATAGAGCTTTTATTATCAACTGGATGGTGTGCATCACGGACATTAAAAACATTAACTGGTTCGCCACAGCACTCACATGAAGTAGGTCTAGCTATTTGTACCTGAACACCATTAGAACATGCAAAACCTATATTAGCGCTTCTATTACTTTGGAACGATTCTTTGATTGGTTGAGCTATTAAGCTCTCAACTTTACTCTGTACTTTTTCCATTCTAATTCTCTTGTAATAATTGCTGGTAACTCGTTGTTGCAGAATAATTTTAATTTAATAATCAGGAAGTGAATGTGTGATTCGCTTCCTCAATTGTAAAACAACGATACTGGCTGAAAGTGTATAATAGCGTGCACTGAAATTTAGTCGTCATAATCAAGGGCTCGTGACATAACAAAACCAGCAGTGCCATCATGCACCACCTGCGCCCAACCCCAATCATCCAAACCAATTAAAGCAACCTCATCACCAGCATCTAAACTTCCGATAACATTGCTTTGTGGGTGTGCATTCTCTCTAAAGTTAACAGGTCGATTAATAACTGCAACGACCTTTTGAATATTTCGATCCATTGGCTGAGCTTTAACCTCTTCATCAATTTCAATGTTACTCTGTAACTCTAAAGCATCATTTTCACTGGTTTCAGTTTCACTCTGTGACTTTATATCAATCAAGTCAGTTTCAATTGCAACAGGGGCAGGAATGGCCATTGGTCGAATATCTTCATTGACTCGCGCAGCATTTAATAAAGATTGCTCTGCAAAGCCATAAACACTTAGTTCATCTTCAACAACAAAAACACTGCCGTTTTGAAGTTCATCTACAACATTGAAACGAGCACCGCTTTTAACTAGGACTGGAGGAAGGTCGTTTTCCTGCGCGATTGATGCTACATAAATATCTTTTTCGGTCGTTATTACTTTTTTTGAATCAAGTATCAAGTTTTTGTAAGGTAACGCTCCATCTACATCATTTGAAATAGCCTGTGTTAGTAGTGGCCACGCCTTGCTGTACGACTTGTAATAATTGATGTAATACTTTGCCAGGGTGAACGATGCGTTATTGTCGCCCTCTGAATGTAACTTATTCAGAATTGATTCTATGAAAGGGTGATCTGCACTGATGAATGTTCCTCTGTCATAGAGTGATACTAAATCAGTCATTGCGTCTGTATTACCATGTTTGGCAGCGACTTTAAGCCACAAAATAGCAGGAGAGGCATCATTCAACGGTTGTTCTGTATCAAGTTTTAATAACTCTGAGGCATAGATGTATTGCGCGGTATCATTTCCCGCTTGAGCGGCTGCGATAAGCGCTTTTTCAGCTTGTTTTGTTTTCCCTTCACGCTTTTCTAAAATGTATAGATTTAGGTAGCCAAGTGCATCCCCTTTTTCACCCGCTTGAGAATACAAATTTCGAGCTTCAATCAAGTCATTTTGCTGTTCTTTAATATAGGCCATGTTAACTAACGACTTTACATACCCATTATTAGCCGCATCTTGGTAAGCGATATAGGCTTTCTCTAAGTCTACCTGACCGAGAACACCTTTTTCATACAACACGCCCACCATGAATTGTGCTTTTGGATTACCTGATCTAGCTGCGCGTAGTATTAATTCCGACCCTTTTTCGGTTAAATCACCTGCGACATTCACTTGCTTTGTTAGCATTAACTGGCCAAGTAAAAGTTGGGCTGAAGTATCACCCACATTGGCTTTTTGCTGTAGGTCTATGATTTCGTTTTGCTCAATACTCAGTGCGCTAAATGAGATTGCAGCCAGTAGGCTCGTGTAAATTAACTTCTTTAACATTATTTATTCCGCTTATGAGATGTATAAGCGTATTAAAACGTTTTTAATCTAGGAAGTTAAAAAATAGAGATGCCTAAAAAGGGGTGTGTAAATTTAAATGTTTGATATTTGATTTAGAATAAATGGGGAAATGGCGCACCAGTGGAGAGTAACCAATTCAAAACTGGCGCGACACCAAAACTAAAAGTTTTTTCTGCTCAAACCCTTAGAGCAGATCTTCATTTTACACAACATTCCTTTTAATTCAATGTGTAAAATGAGTATTTCAACACAAGAACAAGGGAAATTATTCTCTTTATAAATAACCCTTGTTCGCCAATATATTATTGGGGGGTAAACTAGTAAGGGAAAGATTCAGGGCTAAATTCGGGTCGCCGGTAGGTATTAGATATAAGAATGAAAAAAGAGTGCTCAGTGGCACTCTTTGATGGTTTTACTCAAAATCTGAGTCAGGTGCAAAGCCTTCAGCATGCATTGCCTGATATTGATTGCTAGGTCTTGGGGCGCTCTTGTGTGGTTCTTGCTGCTGAACTCCCGCGCTTTTCTGTTGATATTCGTTATGAGTAGTGGGTGCAGGTTTATTATCTTGGTGTTGATCGTCAAGTTCGTTTGCATTGTTATCGGTATAAGCATGGTCTTTCTTTTTACCATCTAAAAACTTGATAGTGTGGCCTTTAATATTTTTATGATAAATTTTACCTTTCACTGAATTATTCTCAATAGAAGTGCTTTGCTCACCGAGTACAAACACCAAACTCCCTTTTTTAAGGTATGTATTTATATTTTCTGCCACTGTACCTGTGAAAAAAA
The DNA here is from genome assembly GCF_000498075.1 of Pseudoalteromonas sp. TAB23. Lineage (NCBI taxonomy): Bacteria > Pseudomonadati > Pseudomonadota > Gammaproteobacteria > Alteromonadales > Pseudoalteromonadaceae > Pseudoalteromonas > Pseudoalteromonas sp. TAB23. Next base: position 74,828 of record NZ_AUTP01000223.1, on the reverse strand, counting down.
CATCATGGCTTTCAGTTTTTTTCTTATTCTCACCATCGCTTTTGTAATATGTATTTGTACCGATACGAATATTAACGATAGCTGTACCTTGCGTTGTATAACGAAGAATCGGGTCTTGGAATAAATTACCTAGAACTAGCGTTTGATTGAACATAATAAAAATCTCTATAAAGTTTGTTGGTGTATTTGGTTATTAAAGCATCATTTACATTTCTGGCTACTAAGCTAGATTTACCCTCTGGCCTTTTTATAATTCTGGAATGAGGCTGATTTCATTTCTGCATTCAATAGACAGCGTTCTGCTATGAAATAAAGGCTAATAAGCAATAATGCATATTTAACGCTCTCTTTAAATACAGCAAAAACATACTGAGTTTCGTTGATAGCGACATTAGCATCTGTTTCAATATGAACTGGGGGGAGGATAGATAACCAAATAAACATAATTGACGCTGTTAAGATGATCGTAAAGCAGGTTGCAGCAATAAAAAATCTTAAAAATCTATATATGTAATTTAAAATACTCATTCGTTTCTCTCTCGAAGTACAAAATAATTAAACTTAGTTTTACCTTTATTGAGGGAAAGTGAAAAAAATAGAGAGGGTCAAAACACCCTCTGTAAATTTATCCCACCAACTCAAAACGAGTTTGACTTAGCTCAGAGAAATCATAATAGGTTGAGTAGTTACCTTCTGGCTTTGTTGTGCCCTCGATAGAGGCTTTCGTAATAAGCGCATCATCATGCAAGTAAATACCCTGTAGGCCATTTACTTTAGCGGTCGTAATATTTGAAACATCATGAGCAAAGAGATCTGCAGGATGGCCATTAAGCATGTAATCACGCCCTCGAAGTAATACATGATTTATTAAACCTTCCGCAATGGGGCTATGTGTTATATAGCTAGTTGTATGCCTAAGCTTTAAATAAGAGCCTATAAAGTAATAGAGTGAAGGTACATTGTAGTTGTCTCTTGCCTCATACCCACTTGTGCTAATACTGATTGAAGAACTCACACTCAACCCAAAGTCAGCACCAAAGAACTGAGTCGCTTTTTCTAAAAATGTTTCATCTTTGCGTACTGAAAAAGAAGATAATTGCTTTGTTACTGGGTCTGGACACATTGAATCAGCGAGTGTATTGATAGCTGCCGATGCTTGAGTGATTATGCTGATAATGTAATCTTTATCACTTAACGATACCGCTTTTCTAAATTCACTGCGTTCACTTACGCTTTTGGCCACTACCTTTAATTCTGCCAGCGTATTTAATGACTCGCGTTCCACCAGCTCACTCACGAAAGGGAATTGCTCAAAGCGATGGTTATTGTTCAAGAGCAACTTTATAAAGTCTCTATGCAGTAAGATATTAGACAATTGCAGGAGTGATATTTTCATTTCTTTTGGTGTTTTAATGGCAAGCATGGGGTAACTCTCTATTGATAGCTGGTGGTTGAAATGTCGCTTACAAAAGCCATGAACGAATTACTTTTGTATTCACAACCCTCAAAAGTGACTGCACTAGGAAGTTTGCCTAAAACATGAAAATAGCTACGCGCTTTACGCCTAATGTGGCAAATTGCATTTTTAGGTATAGGGTCGCTTATATCGCCTTCACGTAAATTAGCTTTAATGCGTAGAAAATTAATTTGAAGTTTCTGTTCAACCGATTTAGCTTTTGTATAAAGCACGTTTAGTTCAGGGTACATTTTCAACAGGGCGGTACTGTGACGATGTTCTAGCGGTATGCGGCTCTTAGCATGTAATCGAACTTTCATGCTTGTACGCTTTGCGTCAGCGACTTCATTGTGTAAGTCTGGAATAGTTTTAATACGAGCAAGGCGCTCTTGGTAAGTATCTATTTTCATAATGACAAACCTAACTAGATTGAATATGAGTTAAGTTTGCCAGAATAAGAAAATCACGCTACTGATTGGGAATGGGCTAAATTAAGATGCAGAACTTTTACAGAAATGGGTTTAAAAATTACTGAGTGAAAATGATTCTAAATAAATCTCTTGTGTACCAAACTTTGAAACCGCCTCTTTTGCAGCCAGTTCCAGAGCATAACCAACACATTCCCCTTTAGTATTAATTGTTTTACGAATATCTTTGCCACTTTGTTTACAGAGGAAAATAAAACTATAACTTTTCATTGTGTGCTCCCTTCATCACCAAATTAAGTGCGCTTATCGGTGAGGCCAAACATTGTCCAGATTTCAGGGTCGATTGGCAAGGCATTAACAGTAAAAGATTTTAAATCAACTAAAGCGCCATGCGCTGTAATTTCACCTTCACGGACTAACTGCCAAAAGAGCTGCGTCATTTGTAATGCTATTGCATTATTTATACCGAGCGTTTGTGATCTCATTGCTTCAACATGCGAACAACTTTCGGTTGCAATATACTCCTGTGTTTTTAGCTGCTCCCCATACAAGTCAAAAACAGAAGGTAAGCGATGGTATGGTAGGTCTTTTCTCTGTTCATACGTACCAAGCACTACTTGCCCATCAGCTCTGCTATTCCCACCATCAATCCATAAAACTTCGCTGTGTAGCCGCTTTTCTAAATACTCACCCACGGTAACACGCGCAATTGGATTATCAACACATGTAAAAACTACACAGTTATTGGGAATATACTTGTTTATATTATCGGGCGTAATACGTTCAACTACGTACTTCCACGTTAAGTTACCAAACGTATTAAAGCGTTCAATCAGTGTCTTTGCTTTAGAAAAACCGAGATCAAAATGGTAGAACGACTGTCTCCCTAAATTAGTGGGACTAACTACATCATCGTCAATTAACGTTACGTCTAGGCCAGCACTACCTAACTCCATTAATGTGTAATTAATTTTGAAAATTTGACTTATTAACTCAGAGCCAGTACCACCAGCACCAATGATTACAACTTTAGTTTTTTTGTTTTGAAATTCATTATCCGTTAGCCATTGCGGTGATTTATACATCTTATGCTCCTTGAGTTAATTTTTTAAAAGATACGGTAGACAATACAAGTTCACTCGCTTTAGGTTCGCGGTTTTCCTTTTCAAATTTCTTCCAAAAAGCAACATGCCTTGTTGTCGTCACCTCTCTTTTACTCTTAAAGGTTTTAGTGTTATTTACGTGGCTAAAATTGGTATCAAATAGCGCTGATTCACACGCAGTACGTATTTGCTTGCTATCTGATTGAACGTTATCAGGCAATGTCGCAGAGCCTAAGCAGAGCGAGCCATTAATACCTACATTCATCAATGGGGCGTTGTAGAGCTTTGTTTCAGGGGTTGGGCGAGATTTTGATTTACAGCTAAACACTCTTAAATTTCGGGCATTGCGATTTAGGGAAAAAACAAAAGATGGTGTGTGAACTTTCACTGAGAATTTATTTTCACTAGCAACAAACCAAAGTGTTCTTTTATGAGCGGGTACATACCAGATTAATTGATTGTCACTTGAATACAAAATGTCTGTATCTATCCAGTTACTTTCGCTTTCTATAGGTTCGTCTTTTAAGCTGGCGAGTGCTTTTACTGCTTGAGCAATGTCGATGAATTTACCATCTTTGATTTTATTATTCGCATCAATGTCATGGTAAGTAAGATAGGTAGATGACTCATACTGATTAACAACTATGGCACAATGGCCTTTCATGCCACCAATTTCTTCGATATTGGTGATTTGCTTTATATAATCATCAGAACTCTTTTGTGCAAACATTCTATTCGCTCCTACATTTAATATAGGTTCATAATAAAATATTTGAAAATTCAGGCTACCGAACGGGAATACCCAAACTAAAAATTAAATTGCTTTGCTCGATCACTAAGGAAAGATAAAAAGTTCATGCAATACGAGTTAATCAACGTGTTTTTTACGGTCGTTATATTGCTGTCTGTCAGTGACATTTTATAGCTTAATGTTAGCTCGTCTACTTCATAAGCATGATTGTAAACATCGTCAATCACACCGTAGGCAGCTTCATTATCGCTAGTAACGTAATCAGTTAAAACGAAGGTTCTTAGTCCAACATGATCTTCATTAGCAATTTCTAAGTAACCGTTGTCAGTTGCTTTACTGGCAACATCATAAATTGCTGTCAGTATTTTGGCAGAACTAGCCCTTTTGTTGTTAAGCTTTGAAAACATATCAGGGTCTTGAAACCTTGATGCTAAATAGCTAAAGCTGGCGATTCTAGTAAGCATTTGATGGAAAAAAGTCACCAGAGACTCCAATTCACAGTCTATGTTTATACGGCTGTTAGCAAGTTCATCTACATAACCTTCATCACACGCCATCAATCGCTCTGCATCCAAGTCATTAAAGTTCATTAAAAGTAACTCAGATATTTCAAGATCATATTCGTTTTGAATACGTGCCAGTAAAGGTAACGCTAACTTAACCCACGCAGCTTGGTCTTGTAATTCGTCTAAATCCAACTTGCTCGATAGCAGTTTATTAACTTGTGCGATTATTTTGGTGTCCGTGATTGGTTCACAACTTTCCATGTGGTTGTAATAAGATGCATTATGACCTTGATCGAATAAGTTACCCTTGCATAATAATGATACTAAGGCACTGGCGGCTTTAGAGTTAGCGCGAAAACTATCAATGTTAACAATCAAACACCCTTCAATATTAGGTGTCTCAAATACAAGTTCAGAATTGTTGTAAGAAAAGTCAAAATCAGGGCTAAATTGAGCGTCAAATTCCTCAATTAGCTCACTTGGCACACCACCAGCAATCAAGTCTTTTTTAGCAGCGTGTATATGCGGCATAAGCTGTTCAATAAGCTTAACGGGGACGTTAGCAAGTAAGTTACGAACAAGACTAATTGACTCTTTTGCTTCATCAATCGTTGTCGGACGTAGATTAGGAAGTTGATTTGAGTGAATCAAATTAAAATTAATAGCACTAATAATAGTATCTGAATAATGTTCCATAAAGTCAGATACTTGGCTTAAATAGTAACTATCATTTAACGAATTAAAGTAATTAGAGTTTTCATAAACAAGTGTTTCACCAGTAAGGCTAACTAATGGGTTAGTTACATTAATGGCGGTGCAAACATTCTTAATACGTTTATTGGCGCGTGTATCTTTTTTAATTTTTGTTTCAAAACCACAACCTTCGATGAATCGCATGTTTTGTATTCCTTCTTAAATTTAATGCTTGCACTTGGCTTACTAGCTTTTGATTTTACTGAGTTATCACTGTGTTCGGTTTTGTTAAGCTCAATCAAATAATCTAAATTTGATTGAGCTTGCGGTGTTACCCGTTCGTTTTGCATGGCGGTAACTCCACTTCGTATAGAATTGAGCCATCAGATTGCGGTATCCCATCTACTTCGAGAATATGTGTGAAGCGAAACATAGGGAAGTTAACCATTAATTGCTCAACATTTTTTTGTAGAGAACCATTTGGTAAAGGTGCATCAATCTCACGCGCACCCACTTTGAAAATTCTTTTGTGTTTATTCATTTTTTATTCCTTACTTATTAAAATTAAATGCTGTCAATATCATCGAAACCATTAAATAAATCGTGTTCAACTGCTGGTGGTTCTTGAACTACAACAGGTGCTTGTGCTGATTCATTTTTAACTGCTGTAGTAGCTGGTGCTTTAGTAGTTGGAGTGGTTGCAGTATTAGGCTTTATCTTTTCTTTAGGGGCTACGGCAGGGGCTTTGTTGGCTTCAACGGCTTTCGTTGCGCTATTTAAGGCATCTATAAAGCTTGAGTTATTCATATTTGAATTTGCTTGCTCTAATGGAGTGCCAGCACTATGCAAAAAGTCATTTAATTGCGTTTCTATGCTTTCAGGTGTGCCTGTCATAACCCAAGGGGTCGATAGGGCTGCACGAAGGTTAAAATGGCTCTCAGCGTTAGCCCTACCATCTTCTAATATGTCAGATTTACCAGACTTGCTTAATGCTGCTAACTTAGGAGTAAAAACGATAGCAAGCTCAGTGTCGTTTTTTGAAGTAACGTTAATTGCTACTCCCGCTAATGTCGCGCTATCAATGATTTTTTTAAGAGTGTTTAACATGGTTATCTCGTTTAGTTAGTATCTATGTTTTAAGTGTCTACATAGTAAAACAAACGAAAAAAACCGCTACTGATCGGGAAGTAGCGGTTTGGGTTGGGAAGTTATGTAAAAAGGGATTAGCGTTTGAGTAGTGTCAATAACGCTGGTGGCGCGTATTTCTGCCAGTTAAATTTAGTGCCTAAAATTGATTTAATAAAATCGGTCTTTTTGCCAGTGTGCATTATTTTAAAGCTACCCTCCGCATGTTTATTAGCGGCTTGTGCAAAGCCACTACCAGAGCATAGTTGTTTAAGCCCCTCAATCGTGTAGCTTGAAATATTCTCTTTACTCGGTTGCCATTCTTGCACTGCTTTATCAGCAAGCCCATCAATACTTTGAAATGCGACTTCATAAAATTGGAATGCATTTGCATTATCAGCACCATCACTAGTTAATATGAAATTAGTAATAGATTTTGAAAGTTCATCCAAGATTTCTTTTTTCGTTTTGGTTGAAGCAAGCTCAGTAGCTATTTTTGCAACATTATTAAACCCTCGTTGCTTAGAGTGGGCGCTAGTTACACACGCAACAGCAAGGCTTAATCTAAATAGTTCGTTATCCTTTAATTCATTACGAGCAAAGTCCACCAACTCTTTTTTATGAGACTCAATGACCACGTTTGAAGGTTGGCAAACAACAGGCTCTACAGTTTCTTGTGTTTCGTCAGGCGCACTAGTTGTTTCAGTATCCGCTTCATCAATATTACTTTTATTGTCGTTCTCGGATTTCGGAATACTTTTTTGAATTTTTTTCGTTTTTGCTTTTTTTGCTTTAGCGAGTGCTGCAACACACTTATCATTGCAGTCAACATCAATACACTGATTTTCAATAACAGTGCCTTCATGTGCTGGGCGGTCATCGAGTATACTGATGCGCTTAGAACAAAGGGCGCAACCGCTAGTGAATTGTGTTTCACCTACGGTAGTTGTATCAACTTTTCGTCTATCGGCTGGATTAGACTCACTAAAAAATAAAACTTTACCGTATTTTTCTTCTAACTTATTTTTTTGGTCACTTAAATATGCTTGTGTCTTATTTCGGTAGCATGTACCAAACGAACACGTAGAGCTTTTTTCATCACCTAAATCGAACAAACCCACTTGGCGCTCACTGTTATGTTTACATGAGTTACAATCTGCTTTATCAAATTTGGCCGTACCTAATGGCAACTGAACTTTAGTTGCTCGTTGTTTTAACTCAGCGACAGTCAATTTTTCATCAATAACACGTTTTAATGTGCCGATTTGAATTTTCTCTGGCAGGATAGATAAAATTAATGCATGACCTGCTTTAATCTTGCCTTTGTCTAGCGCGTCCAATACTTGATCACAACAATGAACTAGCTCAAGTCGTTCGTTTAGTTTTTTAACACTCCACATAAGGCGCTTGGCTGCACTTTCTCTATCGCCATTGAAAAAGCTTAACCAGCGTTTTGACGCTTGGATTTGACTAACAAAGTCTAAGTCCTGACGCACTGTATTTTCGCAAAGGTGCTGCTCCATAGCTTCACGGTCAGTAAGCTCTTTATGCTCAACATCAATTAATTCTAAACCGTTACTGATAGCCGCTGATACGCGTCTGTGGCCAACAACGATTTCAAGCTCACCTTCACTGTTTGTGCGAACAACAGGCTTTTGTATAATGCCAATATTACGAATTGACTCACACAGTTCGTTAAAGGCCTGTTCATCGTTTTTTCTGCGCGTGTTACCCCCTGTTCAGCAGGGTTAACAGTGATGCTACGTGAAGTAATAGATGCATTTGCCGTAGTAGCTGCGGCTTCATTCTTTTCAGTTACAGTATTCATTAATAATCTTCCCAAGACTTAATAAGTTATAAGTATGCTAACCAATTGCGATATTCTGGCTACTGATCAGGTTCGTAGTGGTAGCACTATCATGCGGCTGGTTTCATTTTCACCTTGGATAACGAGATATTTATCTTTCGGGTGCTGTCCAATCCGCGCAATTTTGCTTGTTACGTTAGCCACTGCTTGCATTAGGAAGTTTAAATTTACAGATAGCGCATTTTCAGGTTTAAGAGTCACCTTTGATTTAAGATAGTCCTCACCAAGCGTTTTACCGCCTTGCACTGTGCGTAAATGGGTTTCTTGAGTTGTATCGTCAATCAATAACTCTATAGCGGGTAGACGCTTGTCAATNCAGCCATATCTTTTTGCTCTAAATCCATTAACCAATCTGGTTCATTTAAAAATAATTCGGATAAGTCAGGGAATTTATTATCAAGTAACTGAGAGCGAATAAGTGTACTTTTAAAGGTGATTTCGCATGAATTGGTATCACAACGTAGGCGTACTAACTCACTTGCATCACTTACTTTTAGTCCTTGAATCATATCAATTAACTTAGTGGGAATAACGATATTGAAATCATTCTTAGAATTTGTAACATCAAGCTTATTATCGTAAACACGGTATCCATCGGTAGCAGTTAAAGAAATTACTTTTGCTGAACAGTTTAGCTTTATATTTACACCATTTAGGGCAGGTCTTGTGCTGTTATTGACCGCCACAGAGCCACGCGCTTGCACAAGTACGTCTTGAAGTCGCTTTAGGGGAATAGTTAATACTGAATGTTCAGCACTTAACTTTGGTGGTGCTGGGTACGCGCTAGGGTCTGCGGTATCAATTTTCATCTTTGAACGTTTGGCAGTAATTAACCCACCATTTTCGCTAAAATCATCCCATGAGATTTTTACAGGCTCGTTTGCATCAAAAGACGTATAAGCACTAACAATGGATAAAAGCTTTTCACCTGAAAGTAAAACCTCTTTATCTTCACCCAGCATATCTATATCGCTTTCAAAATTTTCTATTCTACGCGCCATAGACTGACCACCATTTGAAGCACTCGCGTAAGCAGCAAGCTTGCCACCTTTATTCGTAATAAGAATGCGAGCGAACTCAAGCACACCGTTACTCTTTTTGTTAGAGCAAGCAAGGCGAGCGATAGGGTTTAAAATTGATATAAAGTCTGCACAGGGTAATTTAATAAAAGACATTAGGGCTACTCTCCGTAAAAGTTAAATCAATACTACGTTTATTTGAAATCCTGACTACCGAACGGGAATTAGGTTGAATCCCGCGTAAATAATGGGGTTAGCTAGTGTTGAAGAAAGTTTGAGCGTAAAAGAGTCAATAAGTACAAGCGTATTTGGTGATCGAGCTTTTAAATTCACAGATTAATTTTAAAAGGTTTAACAACCGTAAATAAATGGGGTTATAGCGGGATTGGGTGACGGGTTTTAAATCCACAGAATAATTTTAAAAATAACGATTCAAATGAGTATTTAAATAATTAGAGAGGCACTTTATACCCTCTGTATTTTTAGCCAAGCCATTTACAGGATGTAAAAATAGGCCTAATCACATTAGATAGGCCTTAATTATGAAGTTAAATATGAAGAATATGGTAACGCTTGCATTAAGCGTTACATTTTCGTTAGCAGCGAATGCCGAAGGCGTAAAAGTTGAAAAAAGCCAAGCAGAAATTGTACTGCAAGCCGCTATAGATAACTTTACAAAACTTGTACCAATTCCAATTGTCGCAATTGAAGAATCACCACTTCCAAATATGGTGCAAGTTGTTACCGAAAAAGGCGTGTTTTATGCCACTAAAGATGGAAAATATATTGTTGCTGGTAATGTTCATGAAGCTAAAGAAGGCCTCCCTAATTTAACTAAAGCGCGTTTAGCAAAAGAAAATGGAAAGAAAATTACTGAATTAAAAGATAGCTTTATTACATACAAGGCTGAAAACGAAACAAGTGAAATAGTAGTTTTCTACGATACCTCATGCCCGTACTGCACAAAATTTCATAATGAAGTAGAAGACTTCAACCAAGCGGGTGTAACTGTCCACTATGCAGCATGGCCAAGACAAGGCGTATACAACCAACAAAATAAAACACAGTACACTGGTGCTTATTACAAATTAGAAAATGTGTGGTGCGCTGAAAACCCTAAAGCGGCCTTAGATGCCGCAGCACATAGAGCGAACGTGCCAAGAAGTACGTGCGAAAACACAATCCCTGAGCAATTTGCACTGGGATTAAGTTTAGGTGTAACTGGAACGCCTGCCGTTTTCTCAATTGATGGGCAACTAGTTCAACGAGGATATGCACCAGTTGATGATCTAATTAAAAATCTGAGAGGCGTTAAGTAAATGAAATTACTAACCCTCCCCATTATTGCGGCACTTCTAAGCGGTTCTGTTTTTGCAGAAGAAAAAGTAAATAAAGATGAAGTTAAGTTACCTATACCGTCACGCACTGAATTTGCAGAGCAAACAAAACGTGACCTTGGAAAATACGGAGCTGTAAACGCCATTCAAGAGCTACCAATCTCACGCTTGTATTTTGTCGAAGCTCAAAGTGGAAGTTATATCATTAGTTCTGACGGTCGTTTTGCTATTGAAGGAACAATAAAGGACGTATGGCATAGAAAAACGCTCAAAACCGTTGACGATGTGCGCGATACACTACGTATGCCATTATCTGAAATGAAATTCGACTTCCAAAAAGACCTAGCTTCACTTGTTTTGGGTAACCCTGATATACCGCGCCAAGGAGTTATTTTTGGGGACCCAACAGCAAAACATACCCAAGAATTTGTAGCAAAGATTAACGCTAACAAAGAAAAATACCATTTCGTATTTGTCATGATGCCGCTGATTGGTGGAGAGGATGCAGTAAAACGCAGCATGAGCATACTTTGTGCACCAGATAGAGAGCTTGCAATAGAAGATTTAGCTAACAACACAAGCGAATCATTCTTGGACACCAATGAAGGCTGCCCTGACCAAAATTTAATGTTTACTGTTTATATGCAGGAAATTTTTAAAATCACCAATTTACCGCATGTTGTACGAGAAGATGGCCTTGTGTCGAAAGGCGCGCCCATTGAGTTAGATAAATGGTTGGAATCATTATGATTAAAACATTAACAGTAATAATTTTGGTAAGTGCATTAGGTGGCTGTATGTCACCAATTGGCAGTGAACCTGATCCGCGCCAATGCCCACGCTACCTCACTCAAACAAATAACATGTGTAATCATTCAGATTTAAGGACTTACAATGAAATTTAAGCTTTTAACTACTTTAACGCTGGTAATGAGTGCTTTAAGCCTTCAAGGGTGTGTTAATTCACTAGGTAAAGAAGAATTTACCTGCCCAAATTTAAAAAAAGGCGGTGTCTGTGGTGGACCTCGTGATGTTTATAAATTAACTAATAACCGCGTTAGTCTTGAGAACCTAACCCAAGAAGAGCTAAACGCATACCGCAATGGCCAAAACACAAATCACGTTTCGTTGTACGAAAGTGATGGTGAAACAAAGCAAGTTATTAGCAATAAAAACAAAACAACTAAACTTGAAAATAAATCTAGTAAGCGTAATACGGACAATGGCGTTACCTATGCTGCGCGTGGAGACGGCCAGCAAACACCCGATAATTACCAAACACCGGAAGCATTACCGCAAACCCGTTTTTCATACCAACAAAATCAATATGAACAGTGGCCAAGCAATAATGAACCACTCGCACCTGAGCCATTAGCAACGCTTGAGCCTGCTCAAGTTATGCGTGTATTAATTGCCTCGTATACTGATTCAGACGGTTTATTACATATGCCAGGATATACATTTGTTGAGGTTACACCAAGACGGTGGAGTTATGGCGAAGCTGCCAACGACAGACCTTCTCGGGTAGTACCGTTAGAAGTAAAACGCCGTAGTGAAGAGCAATTCAACCGTGCTCGTAATCGCTCAAACGGAGTCGATGCTATGGAAGTAGTAAACCCAATCAACCGTAGAAAGTAATTAAAGGGGTATTTTAAAAATGTCTGCATTTCGCCGCCGTAACGAAAAATTATTAAAGCACGAAGCTTTTGCTGATTTATTCCCGTACTTAGAATACTGGGAGGATGAAAAATTATTTTTACTAGAGGGGCCTTATCTTGGCTTTGCATTTAGATCAATGCCCACAAACGGCGGTAATCGTGAAATTTTAAATAGCTTAACCGGTATTTACAAAACAAAGTTTCCCAAAGGAACACTTATACAGGCATCTTTAATTTCAAGCCCTGATATTGAAAATCAGCTCTATGGTTTTCGTGCTGCACGAACTGGACGCTACTTAGGTAAAGACCAAGAGCAAGTTTCATCCATAGCAAAAGCTGTTCATGATTTCTACCGCAAAGGTACAAACGAAGGAATAAATGAATCGGATTTTATATTTAGAACTTTTGAGTTCATATTTACTATAAAAATACCTATTAAACAACTTGTACCAACTAGTAATGAACTAACGGTAGCCAAAGATGTTAAAAAGCGCGCTTTACGCTCACTGTCAATTTTAGGCGCAGTAGAGCTTGATGATGTAGGTTTTCGTCGCCGCTTACGCGTTATGTTCAACATGTTCAATAAAGACAAGTGGCGTACACGCCCGCATTTTAAAGAAAAGTCACAAGCTTCGGGCTTAATGCGTGATCAGATTTTAGATCCTGGCAAGCGAGTTGAGATAGAAGGTAGTGGCATAAAAATACTAGATGATAAAGATAACGAATGTGAATACATTAAATCGTTGTCTGTAACTGAAATGCCAGAAAACATGGTTTATGGTCAAATGATGGACTTGCTTGGTGATTGGCTCGAAGGTAAGGGAGCACCTTTGACAGAGCACTTCATGATCACACTTAATATGTATTATGAAGACGCAGTAAAAGCTATTAAAGATATTAAATCTAAACGTAGTTTTATAAACTCACAGGCAAAAGGCAAGTTAGTGCAATGGGTTGACCGATTACGCTTCCAAAATAAAGACTTTAACGATATAAATCGCGAAATTGAGCAAGAAAAATCAACTATTGTTAAGTATGCCTTACAAGTAAATGTATTTGCTAAAAATGAAGAGCGAGCTGACGTGTTTGCAGAAGAACTTATTGCATTCTACGAGCGTAAGGGCTGTACGCTGGTTGATAATAATTTTTTCACAGTACCGATGTTCATAAGCTCACTCCCAATGGGGCTTAGCGAAGAAGTTGTTAATCTCTCTGGCCGTTATAATGTATGTACTTCAAAAGCACTTCCTTTTTTAACACCTCACATGGGGAGCTGGGCGGGTAACACCTCGGAACCTAGACTATTATTAACGTCCCGATTAGGTCAGTTGGTAAATATCGACTTTTTTAAATCACAGACAAACTATAACTTTTATATTGCAGCTACTTCCGGGGCAGGTAAGTCTTTCTTTACGGGATACCTCATTGCAAACATGCTTTCTTCTGGCGTTAAGTTACAAGATGATCCCGATAACCCAGCACAAAACAAAGATTTTGATGATGGAACTCAAGTTTTCGTAATTGACGTGGGGCGTTCTTACGAAGGTCTAGCAAAGCAGCTGCATGAAGCGCAATTCTTAGTCTTCAATAAAGACTTGGCTTATACACTAAACCCGTTCTCATATATTCATGAGTTTGATGGTGAAGAAGGTCAAGGTATACAATGCCTAGCGCAACTAAAAACAATGGCAGCACCTTCAGGTAAAATTTCAGACTTTCAAAGCTCGCAAATGTTGACCCTGTTAACAGCGCTATGGAATGACAAAGGTAATAAGGCCTGTATTGATGATTACTATGAACTGTGTGTAAAAAGTGAACATGAAGCGGTGAGAGAAATTGGCCACCAGCTTAAACCATTTTGTAAAGGGTTTTACTATGGCGCATATTTTGATCCCGAAAAGCCGCCAGTCGATTTTTCTTCTCGCCTAGTAGTAGTTGAGCTAGAAGAGCTTAAAGGCGACCCGCACTTACAAACAATTGCTTTAATGTCTGTAATTATGTCAATACAGCAAACAATGTACCTTGGTGGGCAAGCACGTCGTCGGATGTTCCTGCTAGACGAAGCGTGGGAATATTTAAAGGGAGATGAAGCAACAAAAGCAAGGCTTGGTTTTTTTAGTCAATTCCTAGAAACAGCTTGGCGACGCTTCAGAAAATATAATGCTGCTGGTGGGCTAATCACTCAATCTGTAATGGATGGTTATAGCTCAGATGTAGGTCGAGCAATTCTTGATAACTCAAATTGGCTACTTTTACTTAAACAAAGAGAAGAGGCCGTTGAAAAACTGCAGAATGAAAAAGCATACTCTGGTAGTGAATTGGATTTTAAACTGATAAAATCAACACATACGGTCCAACCCGATCCATCAAGGACTGATATTGCTTACTCAGAGATTTTTATAAAGTATGAAGGACAATCACAAGTCTGTCGATTATATACTGATAGACGCATACAGCTTACATTAACCACTAATGCCGACGAAAAGCAGCGCAGGCAGGAGTTAATTGATAACGGTTACTCTTTCATGGATGCAATTGACCAAATGGTATTAGAAGACCACCGGCAGTAAATAGTGAAAATTGAATGTTAAATTTGAGTAATGAATCCCTTGTTGTTTTGGAGGTCCGGCGTCTTTTTGGCGCTGGACGCAGCTTGGTTAAAGCTAATAACAAAGTGATAAGTGAGCTAAAGAATGCATGCTTTAACCAGGATTACAACACTGCAAAGATAGTACAATTGGCCCATACAGACGGCGCAGTGCTATCAAAGATAATTGAAATAGCTAATAGATCTGTAAGATACAAAAGAAAAACGCCGATAATAGACCCCGCCCAATGCGTCGCTCGTATAGGTCAAAAATGTATGCAAGGCATCGCTCTTAATTTGGAAATAGAATCCCTTAGCATTAAGCTAAATGATTTCTGGAAAAAAGTTTTCATCAAAATTGAGTCCAATACGCGAAGAGCACTTTTAGAAGCAATGAATTTAAATAAGGGAAACGAAAGTAATAACTTATTTGAAATAACAAATAAAACATTACTTCTCAGTTTATCTTGTTACGCCAAGGCTATTGCATGTTCTAACATCGACATTAAGATGACGAAAGAGTTACTTCAATTTGTATTGACGCCAGAGCCCGTGATGGCTGAATTAATTCAAACGTCGATGGGGGTTCGTGTTGAAATACTAAGTTTTTCTGAAGAAGATATATCAAAGAGTTCATACATTGCTGCTGCAGCATGGGCTGAGGTATCCGGGGAAGCCAACCCAAAACAAGTCTGTAACCTTGAATTTAGTCCATAGGGAGTAATATGAGTGTAGATATATTTGAACATGTTGAGGCTATAAAGGCTGGGGTTTCATACTTTGAAAACCACGACAGTATAATTGATGCAGTTTCAAGCTTGGAAATGATGGCCTTCTTAGAGAATGCATTTAAAGGGCGAAAAGTTAAAATATGTGCTAATTATTCTAAGGCCAGTGGGTATCACTTTACCATCGACAGACCAAAGGCCGGTTTTATAGTTTTAAACTCAGTTTCGGGGCAATGGCATCATGATAATTATATAGAACAATTTCTTATGCGTATAAGACTATGTGAGTTGTCATCGCTGCCGTACCAATGGGTAAACGAACAAAACGAAGGCAACCACGATATAAAACTTTTAATAGTTCAAGATGGAGATAAGAACTATTTAGAGGCGCGTCGGCATTTTGATTTATATGGCGGCGTCCGATCTGACAATCTTTGTAAAACTATTGAGGATTTTACTGTTTCTGCGCAACTGTTATCACAAATAGTGCAACGTGATATAAGCGTAGTTAGAAAAAAATCAAAGGCTCCCTTTGATCATTCTCAGTCCGAACACACGCAACACTAGCATATTCAAAAAAATTGTAATTAGACCGACTGTAAAACACACTAGGTCTTTTACATATAACACCAGTAGTAACATTCAAACATTCGATAAACTCCCCATCTAAGTGCAAAGAGGCACGCTCAGGCATTAAATCATCAATAATAAGAGTATCAATTTGACTATTAACGTCATTCATCAATGACAATGGAACTGAATTTTCTTTTTTAAGGAATAAAACTGAACTATGCACAACTGAGTATGCGCTGCATCCTAAATTAGTACGACTGGAGGTTTTTAAGTCACCAGCTTTAAATAAACTGGAATTAACCTTACTTACAAAGCTATTCATTAATTTAAAACGTTCGCTGTAACGAACATCTATTAGCTTTTTACCATTCACTATCGCAGCATCAACGGCCGTAAAACCAAATCTAGCTGAATAGAAGCCTTCTACAATAGTGTATCCCAAGCCAAGTCGCTTAAAAGCAGCCTTGATCATGTTCGTATATGTCGTTGGTAAAGGTAGTACAGCCCCTTCAATACCAATTTTGTTAGCTGGATAGAATCTAACATTGTAAAATTCATCAAATACAATGACTGACTGAATGCCTGAATAGACTTCTAAGCACGGATGATTTGTTAGGCCATCGATTTGCTTGTCATCTAACTTTGAGTACGACAGAGGCATGATAGGCTTCGATTTTAGTTGTTCTAGCTCTAATGTTTGGACTGGATTGTCATTACGTTTTGCAACTTCAAAATCAATTTGCTCTAAACATGTAATTTCTTCTTCAAGGCGCTCATAAGCCAAATGTTCACGTTTAAAGCCACCAGCAGTAAATTCTTCATACTCAAAGTTCAAACCCATACCACACAGATCTAAACGTATGAAAAATTCAGAGTCGTTTTCATACACCATTATGCGTACTGATTTGCGCTCATTTTCATTACATTTTAATATGACACGAGTTTTAATATTCATTTATTTCACTTTTAATTATTTAACAAAGAAAGTCGCTAACAATAAGTTCTTCAGATGATTCAATATGTTCATGCTCTGCCGGTGATATAGTTTTTACCGGCTCAATCTCACTGCGTTTGTTATTAACCAATATTTCATGGTTGAAATTACCAAAATCAAATGGGTCTAAAGTAACCACATTATTATCAAGAGTGCTGGTGGCACTTTGGCCACGCGATGCAGCAATTTTAAATCCACCATAACGCGGTAAGTTTTTCTGTTTAATTAATTCAGCAGGGGAGAAAAGGTTGGTTTTTCTACCAATTACCCGTCCAAAGTCATTCTTAATCAAAGAGTCTGCTTTTTCTTGTTTGCGAAAAAATACGTTATGCATTTCTACCGCTATTTTATACTTAGCAGTCACAGGTTTACCGAGAATGTTTTCGGGGCATTGTAATGCATCATCTTCTAATGCGCGGCGATAAGTGGACGCTTTGTATATATCAAGCCATTCATCATCATCAAATGCATTGAAGCCGCCGTACTTAATATCAATGTAGAGTCTCTTAATTGCTTCCAGCTCTTTAAGAGAGAGCCCACACGAACCCTTACCTTTGTTTATGTTGAAGTTGATACATGCAGCGATAACTTCGCTGTCAGGCTTTTTAGGAAACTCACGATAATTAATATGGTTATCGTTACCGCAAAGCTGGTACATATCAGTGGTGTATAGGATAAAGTCCTCATGAACCTTTGTCTTTGCGCTTGAGTTAATCAGGTGACGAAAGTAGCCCGATTTTAGCTCTACAACAGCCGTCAGTTGCTTAGTATTGCGGTCAATTGCAGGCACAATACTCACAAAATCAAGTAATTCGTTTAAATCCAATTCTAATTTTAACAATGTTTCATTAAGAGCAAGCAAAACGTCCGATTCATTGACATCGTGCAATGAAATAGGCGTGTTCTCGTGAATTACAACACGGTTATATTCACCTTGAATAAACTGGGTGATTTTTGCTGTTTTATTACTTTTGTAGTGCTCAGCTATAGCTATAATAATTCTACGCACGATAGTTACCCTTTAATTAATCATGTTGATATGGCCACTATAGGCCATATCAATAATCTGACTACTGTTCTAATTGATTAGCCAAGAGAGCGGCAAAATCCTCATCACTCACTGACTCCTCAGTAAAACTCTTAGTTTGTGGCACGTTCGGCGTTTGTTGTTCAAATTTAACAACAACACCAGAGTCATTAATACTTCTGTTATTCGGTAGTAAGCCTAATAAGTTCGCGAGACTATTAAATGTCCTGCGTAAAATGACGTTGCGCACACAGCGACTCGTAAAGTTAACCCAAGCACTTATTCCAGCATCATCTGCCATATGTGTTTTATCAGAAATAATAGATTGAATTTCACTTGTACCAATGTACGAGCAATAGAATGTACCATCCGTAAAGGTGATAACAGAGAAAGCGGCTACAATGGCGTTTCCATCGGTTGTATATGAGTGTATGAATCGCGGTGGCGTGTTTTCACCGTACCATTCAAATTGATCGCCTTCATGCACAACACTGAAGTTGGTAGATTTGATTTTGGAACAGGCGCCGTAAAATTGATTCATGGCCTGGATACCAATTTGAACAGTTGGAAATACTTGTTCACAGTGAGATTCCCAATGTATAAACAAATAGGCTTCTTTGTCATATGGATTAATAGATAAGCCCATATTGGCTATTTCAAGAATGCAGCGAGCTAACTCTTTAGGTTTTATGCTGTCAAAGCTAGGTTTACGGTTGCTATATAATTTTTGTTTGTTAACTTGAGAGGTTATCCAAGCAAATAGTTCACGTAATTGGCTATTGATTTCATTTACATCAAATGAACGGTCAATTTTATTAGTTTCATACGTGGCTATAAGTTGAGTTCTAAATTCTTTATTTAAAAATAAATCGATGTAGTTGTTATGTGACATTGTTTGACTCCAGTTTTTTCAGTAGTTAAACATATTTGAAAATTCTGGCTACAAACTGGGATTTATTGCTTTTAAAAAGTTATACACATATCCACAAACCCTATAATTTATATTAAATGTATAAATACTAGAAAGAGATATAAAACTATAGGGTTTGTATCTCTTTGATTTAAAACATAAAAAAAGTCAATCTAGATCTTAATTATGGTAATGCTGATCACAAAGTTGGTGGTTAGGATCACAATACTGGTGTTACTGATCACTTAAATGGTGTTGCTGATCACTTAACCGGTTTATAGTTAACACATTTATGGTGTCTAAATTTTAGTAATCTAGATCTTTAGTTAACTCTAATAGTGACTCAAGCTCACTCTTTTCATCTTCAGTTACAGTCTTTTCTACATTTTCTTTTTCTGTATAAGATTGTAATGCTTTTTCTACTTTATCCGCTTCTTCATCTATTTCTAAATAACGATATGCCATCATAAGTTTAGTTAACTCGGGAACACTAAGTTTTTCTTTAAGAGTAACTTTTTTTGCAATCATTTCTTTCACTGTTTGTAGAGCGTCTTGAGTGTTCAGCTCATGGTACGTGCCTTTCTCATGCCATTTGATAAGAAATTTAATTTCAGATATGCGATTTCCTTGTGTTTTAACTTCATACCCAATATCACCTGTTTTACTTTCCAGAAATAGCAGCTCTTTCCTAACTATAGGGTGATTGCTTAATCTATCAATGCTATCTCTTATACATCGCTGCATAAAAACACCATTGTTTTTAAATGAGCTTTTATTCTTTTTTAGTTTTCCTCTTTCGTCGAGTAATCCAAATAAGCCTTTGAGTATATCAACCTTAATAAAATGCATCTCAAATCCATCTTTTTTAAAGCGGCTTAGCAACTCGTAAAGCCTCTTAGAATACTCTTGTTTTAGATCTAAGAATGTTTTTGTAGTTATCAGTGCGAACCCATGGTGATATTCAATATATTCACTCTCAAGCATGTCATTAGGAACCATCGTTAATAGTCCCTTTTTATATTTGATATTTTTGAATAGAGGTTTGTAATCGAATTCATCATCTTCCGTTTCAGATTCAATTTTGATGCCCACTTTATAACCTGCAAGCCTTTCTGCAGCAGGAGCTAGCACCGAACCAATATGTTTTGAATCAATGTTTAACCATTCAGATAATTGGTTGGCAGTGTAAGTGTATTGTGGTGTTGATTTAACCCAGTCAGAGCTTTTCATTTGAGCCATCATTAGAGCAAATAAATCGGCCTCGCGTGGTGATAAGTCTTTCCGACTAAATACCAATTTATGACCTTGTTTAATATGTTTAGGTAAGTTAGTTCTTGAAATAGGTATATCACTTAGCTTTTTACTCATAGTCGGACGCCAGTATTGTTGGGTTCTAAATAATTTTAATCTAATAATGTAATATTTCACACCAAGATTGTGTATTCAATGCTTTGTACATTACATATTCTTGGTGTGTGACACCATGATTGTGTAATCGATGCTAGTTACATTACATCTTCTTGGTGTGGTACACCATAAATATGTGTTCAATACTGTATACAATACATCTTCTTGGTGTACCACACCGTGATTGTGAAATTAAGATTTACCGTTACATGTTCTTGGTGTACGACACCAGAATTATGTAATCAATGCCGTATATGTTACATAATCTTGGCTTACGACACCATAATTATGTAATCAATGCCGTACACGTTACATATTCTTGGTGTACGACACCATAATTATGTAATCAATGCCGTATACATTACATCTTCTTGGTATATGACACCATAATTGTGTGTTCTACACCGTGGGCATTACATATTCTTGGTGTGTGACACCACAATTGTGTGTTCAATACTGTGAACATTACATATTTATGGTGTGTGTCACCTTCATTGTGTGTTCAATGCCGTACACATTACATATTATTGGTGTGTGACACCATAATTGTGTGTTCAATGCCGTACACGTTACATATTCTTGGTGTGTGACACCATAATTGTGTGTTCAATACCGTTCACGTTACATATTACTGGTGAGCAACACCACAATTGTGTGTTTAACGCCGTATGCGTTACATAATCTTGGTGTGTAATACCAGAATTGTGTAATCAAAATTATATGCTCTATGAAATTAGTACTGATTAAGTTTAGCTTATAGCAAGATTAACTGCCTGATTAATATGCAATTCTAGGTTAGTAGCCTGAATTTCTATCTATGGCATTATGGTCGGCATAAATAGTTAAAGGGTTAAACCAATGTCAGCAGCAAAACAATTAAGTTATGGTCTTGATGAGATTCAAGAAGCTATCTCTAATGAAGAACTTGCACCTAAGTTAAGTAATTGGGTAGAAAAAGCCATAGAAGCTTTCGATGCTAATGGCGAGCCTAACTATGTTGATTCTAAAGGGGAGTTAATTGAAGGCATTTACATTAATATGCCTAACGATTTGTACCATAGCCTCCCTGCTTTAAGCTCATCTCAACTTAAAGAATTCAAGGAGTCACCACCTCATTACTACCGTAAATATTTATCAGGTATTGAAGTTAAGCGCACGCTTCAAACTCAACGCACATTAGATGCAGGCACACTTGGCCATGAACTAATTCTTGAGCCAGAAGACTTTTACAACAAATACTTTAGAGAATTACTACCTATTGATGAGCCGGATGCTTTGCATACTGAAGCGCAAATTAAAGCTGAGCTGGAAAAGCATAATCTAAAAACAACAGGAACTAAGGCTGTTAAAGCTGAGCGATTGGTTAAACATGATCCAAATGCTAGAGTTTTTGAACATTTACTACGACTTAATCGCGAAAAAGAGGGCGCACAAAGCACCGCAGTAATAGAAGGCGAAGAAAAAACATTGTATGGCGGTAAGCTGGGTGTTGATGGCCAAGTGTGGGATAGCGCTATACGAATTGTTAAATCTTTAAAAAATGAACCTCAAGCTGATGCATACATTAATTATGGCTTACCAGAGGTTGCCATTATTTCACGCTGCCCACGTTCAGGTTTACTTTTGAAGGTTAAATTCGATTGGCTTAGGTTTGACGATGAAGCGGCTGATGTAAAAACTACTCGCTCCGCTAATCCAGATGATTTTTCAAGACAAATGCGCTCGTTGAAATACGATTTACAGCAAGCATTTTATACATATGTTGCAAGTTTAGTGGGCATTCATATACGTCGCTTTTTGTTCGTTACTGTCGAATATGCGTCAGCAGATTATTGCCAACTATTCAAAATTAAAGATACTCGCCTTGCTAAAGCGTTTGCAGAAATGCATCTAGCCAAAGATGAATTCGTCGAATGTAAGCGATCGGGTAAATGGTTAAGCCGCTATAGCGGATCAGTTATAGAATTAGACTAAAAAATTTACAATGTACTTTTTGGGTAGCTGTAATTTTATAACTTGCAGCAGCTCAATGTTAATATTTAACTTTAAAACAAGGTATACATCCATGAAATTGAAAATAACTTCGCTAGCGATGGGTCTAGCTATCTTATCTGGTTGTTCATCAAATGATGATATGGCAGATAGGCTTGAAGCGCTAGAAAATCAACGTGCTGCAAACGAAGCTGCGCAACTAGAAAAATCAACACTACAGCAAGAAAAAGAAATTGAAGCTTCACCTGAGTGGGTACTAGCACCACCAGCGTCAGATTCAACCGGATTTTATGGTGTTGGTATTGCACAATCAAAACAGCTAAATCACTCTCGTCGTGCCGCACGATTACAGGCTGAGTTTGAATTAGCTAAACAAACTGGACAAGAGCTGTCTGGCTCAGAACGTTCGTTTGAGCAAGGTGGTGCAAGCGGTGATGTTAATACGCAAACTACATTTTTGATTGACCAAATAGTTGATTCAATTCCGGTAGTGGGTTACCAAATAGTCGATCAAAAGCTCTCGACTATTAACGGCCAATTCCACGCGTATACTTTGCTGAAGTTGCCATATGAAGAATTTAATAAAGCATTACAGCAATTGAAAGCGAAGACTAATAATAACGCTGTTCAAAAGCAATTTGATGATTTGGAAAGACGCTTAGGTAAACGTCGTGCTGAGAAGGAAAAGGCCACTCAAGCAGAGCACAACCGTGAATTAGAATTAATTGAAGCTCGAACCAAAGCGTTAAATCCAAGCACTGACACTAAAAACAACTCTAACAAGGGGTAAAGACAATGATGTTTAAAAGCCACCTTGCAATAGCAGCTGGTGGCTATCTCGTAGCTTTAGACTTTTTAAGTGATAAATTTGAACAAATTAACTCACAATTAATACTGGGTGGTGCATTAACCTTAATCGGCGCTTCGCTGCCAGATCTAGATCATCCAGGTTCGTTCATCGGTCAGCGTTTTAGATTTATATCTAAGCCAATAAGTTTTGTTTTCGGCCATCGAGGACTAACACATAGCATAATCCCCTTGGCCGTTATTCTGTTTGTATATGGGCAATCTGCTCCGTACTGGCTGCTATGGCTTTGCTTCGGCTATGCAATGCATTTGGTCGGTGATTACCTTACTGACAGCGGGATACCTCTCTGTTATCCGATAACGAAAAAGCGTTTTAAATTTTTATTAGTAACTAAAACTAACACTATTGGTGAGCCAATATTAGTCACTGTTTTCTTAGTTGCATGTTTTCTATGGGTGTTTTTATGAATAAAAAATCTTTTGAAAAAAATAATAATCCATTCGGTACAGATCTTAATGAAGACCTGTGCCAAATAATGTCTTCTGGGCACTACCAGCCCGGCGAAATAATTGAGAACGTTACAATGTTTGATGTTACTCAATTAATCGAAGAGGTTGTTCTTGAGGATGCTATTTATGAAAAAAATAGAATTTTGTATAAATTAGACTATTTCGATTTAATCGTTAGACCCCTTGAGTCTGTCTCCAGTTGGAGAGGCGAAGAAACCGTTAGCAGCCTTTATTTTGAAAGCAGAGTAAAGAATTTTTCATTCTTTGATTATCAGCTACTTTCTGAATTCAACCTACGTTTCAAACTTCTAAAAGTATTCATTAACAATGAAAATCAGCTTTGCTTTTGTTTCCCTTTGATTTTAGAAGGTGTCACTACAGAGCATTTGCTTGGTGCAATACACTCTTACATGACTGATTTGCAGAGTGCTCGGAAAATGATTAAAGAGCTTGTATGCACAAAAGATATGGACACTACATCAAAGCATTAAATGTTTATAAAAGAAATAAGGCGAAGCATAAGGCCGCGCCTTATTTTTACCACCCCAGCTTAGTAGCCTGAATATACATTTAGTATAAATTAGTGCTCTGTTGTTTCCTAAAAGGTAATTATTGTGAAAAAACCTACAAATTCTAAATATTCAGATGATCAGGTCGAGTTTTTAAGTTTGAATGTGAATAAATATTCTTTGGCAGAGCTTACTAAGCTTTTCAATTCAACATTTAAAACTTACAAATCAGATTTAGCTATAAAGAACACGCTATTTCGCAACAATATAAAACGTCCGAAGCCAGCGGGGATAAGTGAAGATACCCTTAAAACCTTTTTTCTGGGCAATACAAATTGCACTGCCGATGAGTTAACGAGACGATACAATAAGGAGTTTGCAAGTAACCTATGTACAGCATCAATTAGAATTAAGCGCAGAAAGTATGTTGAAAAAGTTGTAGAAGAAGAGGAGAGAACGCTTGCGTTTACTAAGTATGATGAAAGTTTAAACCCACATATTAAAGAATTAATATCGTCAGACTGGGGGTTATTGCTTAGCAAGCAGCCGGCAAAAAAAAGCGCAGCATAAATACCTGTTAAAAATTGAGCTTAGAAGGAATTTTAAATGTTTACAGATGAGCAAAAACTATCATGTGCTGTTGGTGAGTTAGTCCATAGCTTAGGGAATTTAATTGTAGATGAAGATTTGCGCTTTGGAGGCTTAACCGTGGCAGATGGTGAAATATTGCAAGCTCTAGGGCAAACGTTACGAACGAAAGAACTGAGCGATGAAAAACAAGTGCTTCAAAATGCAGGAATAAAACCAAGTTTACATTCACGAGCAGAAATTGTTGAGATGGCAGAGGCTATATTGCTAAAAGACTCTGAAAGCACAGGCACTTAAATAATGCTCGTTACGACAGCGTTAGAGTCAACTTTTAAATCCTAATGAAGTACAACGGTGATAGATACATGATTATGTTTGAAATAGATAAAGCTGGCCCCTGTTGCCGGCTTTTTTATTGTCAATTCAATGAAGAACCATTAAACCTGTTAAAAAAGGTGAGTTTGGGTGAAGTAGCTCATATCAGATCTTACAGTTTTGACTAATAGGTTTAGATTCATCTGACAGATATGAGCGATAACCTGACACTGAAAAAGTTAAATTTATTCCTGTGTTTTGAGTAGAAATCTAATTTTGTCCAATAACATTATTAAACGCCGTTTTGGGGCAAAATAACATGCTTAATTTCTAGCTGTTTTAATTACTTGTTTACAAAGGTAATTATTGGTGAAATTATCATGGTATGTAATATACGCCGTTTTGTTGTTTTATAAGCTGTTAGCTTACAAGGAATATTATGAGTACTTTAGATCATTTAACTAATTGGGACATTGAGTTGGTTAAGAAAGTAGTTGATCACTTAAATGAATTCGGAATTGTATCGGATGAAGATGGTTATGGTTTTCCATCTACATGGATTGAAAGGTGGTCAGATGCGTGTACAGACTATTTAAAAATACATGGTTATAAAGGTGGACCCTTATCTGATATTGGTGAATTCTTTAGTGGGTATGGTGCAGTATATGGTTTATATAATACAACTGGAATTAGTTATAAGTCTGCAGGTGAATACATCACCAAATTAGCAACTAGCAAGTCAATCGGACGACTAACACTGTTGCCTTATTTGCTAAAAAACAGCGCAAGTACGCTGCAGTTCCTTGCGGCGTTATCACTGTCCGCTCATGGCACTGAGCCCAACTTCGGCTAAGAGCGATAACCGGACATTGTAAAAGTTAAATTTACTCCTGTTTTGATGAATTGGATCCTAATTTTGTCCGATAACATTATTAACCGCCGTTTTTGTGTGTTATAAACACCAAAAAGGTGTTCAATAGGCTGTTAGGTGAATCGTGAGTACAGTTAACATAATTTACGCCGGAGAATCAACTGTATGTAATATTAATGAGGTAACTCTCACTATTGAAAATGGTGAGAATGAAATCCCTATCGATTTTTGGATTGGATTTAAATCCAGTAGCAGCGGAAAGCGAAAAATAGATCGAGGTGCTATTTATCCTAAAGATGTTTCCGCTGAATCTGTTGCAATATCAGACTTTAAAGAGCTATGTTTTTCTGAGTTCGATTTACTTGGTGTCCCTGCGGTTAAAGTATCTTTAGAGAGTGGCTCATTTTCCAAAGGAGTTAAACACTCTATTGCGTTAGAGTGGATGAAGTCCAAATCAGAAATTCGCGAAGTAAGCCGAGAAGATCGCGAGAAAGAAAGCTTATCAATTTCTCGCAAAGCCTTATTAACTTCTGAGGATGCTAATTCAATCGCACGTGATGCTTTATCTAATTCACGCGAAGCTAATAAGTTAGCTCGGAGAGCTATTATATGGAGCGCAATTGCTACACTTATAGCTGTTATTTCAATATACTTTAAATAATCCAATGATTTACTCTTATGTTTAATTTACCTAACAAGGGTTTTTAAAACGGCTTTATAGCGCATGGAGAAATATGTTTAACGATAAGTTTGTTTATACAGTTTGCATTTTCGGTTTGGTACTTTCAGGAGTGTACTTAGCGCTAATTTTCCAAAGGTTATCATTGAATGTTGTTTTATCATCTTTAGCTAATTTAGCTACAATTGGAGGTTTTCTCCTTGCGCTTTATGCTATTGGTATATGGAAGAACAAAAGTAAGTTGGCTTTCGTGTATACAGATTTACTACTTTTACAAAGACAAGTTAGTGATGTAAATGGCCATTTTAATATGTCTAAAATTTATGGAATCAATGCTCAAAAACTATTATTTGAACAATCTCTCAATAAAGTGTTTGAGCTTGAAAATTCGTTAAGGCATTTTGAGTCTAGTTATGAAATAGCTTTGGGAATTGATTCAGCGAGGGATATGTTAAACAATGCGTGTGAAATTGAAAATTTCAAATCACATATAACATTACTCAGATCGTTAACTGTAACCGAAAGACATGTGAATAACTCAGATATGTCAGATATAGAGATTATTTACCTAGCGTTAAATAACCCGGATCAGGTATCTTCATATCTATCAGGAATGAAATCTATTTTCACAAACAAAGATATATATTTCAATCAAATAAACCACGAATTAGATTTGTTAAGCAAAGCGCTATAACAAGACCTTGAAACGGACAAATTATAGCTGGCGGTGTTCGCTTTGCTCTCGATTTTAGCCAGCTATAATTTTGCGCTTAAGGTGGCGTTATAGGCCAGAGGGGGCAAATCTTGACTTCATCTTGGCATTATTCTCCTGACCGTCCGCAATTGGCACATATGCGACTGTCAGATTTGATTAAGTTCCGTTAATTAAATCTGACAGATTAAGTTAAGACTTATTTAGTTAAGCACCTTCAATCTCAATTACGTTAGTTTAATTTTAAAAACTGAGTACCCACGTTTATTTTTAGATTACTGTGAAAAGCCTGCTTTGCACAATCAATATCAACACCATCTATTTCTTCGGCCGCTTGTTCTGGGGTATTTATCCATCCTCGTAACCTACCAAATTCGACATTAAGGCGCGCTATAAAGCCCTGATTAATTTTGCGGTGTATATTACCGTTTTGATATGCCCGAGCAGTGAATAATACAACTTTCTTTTGAGCAGTGTGATCGAAGTAATGGAATGTTCTAAGCTTACCTGGTTCCCACTCTTCAACGGTACTTGCTCGCTCTTGTCCTAGCGTATCAAAGCCCAAGTTGTGTGCAATAGTAATTAGATCATCTATTTTGTTTGCAGAACTTTTTGAAAGCCCATTTATTCTATCAAATGAATAGCCGCCAAAATTGCCATAATTACTTGTAATTATTCGATAGTCCAATGCAAATCTATCTAACCCGGATGGTTTTCTATTATAAAGCCATTCAGAGCGCCCAAATGTTCGTTGATTTGATTTATACAAAGTAATGTTAGACTCGCCAATTAAACTCTCATAAACAGATATTAATTGTGAGTCTATGTATTTATTCACGTTTTTTACTGCCCATTCAGCTATGGCATAAGCATTTTCTTTCGTGAAGTCAACGTTAACATTCTTCATCAACAAGGTTTGCATCTCTTCTCGAGTGCTTGTACATAACTTATCAGTTATTGGAGTAAAGCGATTAAATAGCTCTTTCCAGTATTTGTTTTTTAAAGATTTAATACGAAGTTTAATAGCAGCATAAATAGAATCGATCGAAACGTTAAGCTCATCTAAAATGCTTCCATCTACATGTTCTAAGCCTTTATAAGTGTTAATAAGCTTTTCTAAACTGGCATCATAGTGGCTTACCAATGTGCTTATTAGGTCGCCACCAGCTATTATTTCAAATTTATCAGGTTGCACTTTCTGATGGAGCGAGTCTGCTTTTCTTGCAGCACTACCTTGTGCATCTATATCGAAGTTATCAGAAAACCACGCTGCAAAAGGGTCTACATCAACGGTGGCTCTATCCCATCTTCTCGAAGCAGATTTAGATAAGCTTATATGGATAACGTCTACGGTGCATCGTGCTGGCCGATCTGCAGAACGATAGTCAGAGTTGCCTATTACAGTGAAAGTTGCTTTACGGCGAGCTAATGCGTCTTTTATAGCTTGGTTATTACTCCAGCGCGTAGGCAAAATTAAATATACGTCCGGTGCTAGAGATTCCGCAATAATTTTTGAGGCAAACTCAGAATACTGGGTAAATGGTGGGTTGCAAAATATAACAGATGTTTCAATATCTATAAGCGTCTGAGCCATGAAATCAGTGCCAACAATCATAATATCAGCGGGTAAAGCTCGAATTAGAGGCAATGATTTTTCAATTGCATACTTTTCACCGTATTCATGTGCGATTGCATTAAGCACACGACCATCACCAACACCAATATCTAGCACAGAATAGGGCTTGTCGTAGCCTAACAAGTCGATGTGTTTTTTTATTAATGCAATATCTGAATCTAATGTTGGATAAAATTCAAAATCACCAAATTCTCTTACTTCTTCAATAAGTTTAGCTATACCCATTTTTTGTGCCTTTGATTTGTTTCAATAAGAACACAATACAAAGAACGAAAATTCACGCTACCGAATGGGTTTATACACTTTTATGAATTTGTTGCGTTTGGGAATATGCAATAGCGGCATTTATATGTTCACATTTTAAATTCGCGCATGAACACGAAAGGGGATTTAAATTGATAGCATATAATTTAGAGTGTTGTATAACGCTAAATCCAACTCCCTTGTAGTAATGAACCGCAGTTATTTCATTTAATCGCTGTTCATTTATATCTACGACGTTGGACGGGTTATTATTGCCTTTGTTGCTATCAATAACACTATCAAGCTGCTCTCTTTTAGTATTAACTTGATTATCTGCAAGGCCAGTTCCCTCTAATGCATCCTGACTAAGCTTGTCGGCATGACTATTGTTAATTCTCTTGATCCAACATAATTCAATAAACTCTAACTCATAACATAGCTTCATAGCCCGCTTATTTAGGACGCGTAGGGCAGTGTCATTACAATTCCATACTCCATTTAGCTGATTAATCACTAACTTTGAATCGCCATAGACTGTGGCTTTACGAATGCCAAGCTCAATTGCTTTCTCTAAAGCATATATAAGCGCACTGTATTCCGCTTGGTTGTTAGTACCGTGCCCATTAAATATTGAAACCTCGGCGACCACATTGTTTTGCCCATCAAATATAACTGCACCACATCCGGTTGGACCAGGATTAGGATTACATGCCCCATCGAAAAATATTTTATGCATAAATTCCCCCTTAATTTATATGAACAATATCAATATTCGATTTTTAGGCTACCACTTGGAATAAAATTATTTAGAAAGGGGATTTTGGGTATCTCTATCTTTTGAGATTAGCTAACTGAACACGGATAATTGATTTCATAGACATAAACTATAACGAGGAGAAATGATGTTTAAAGTGATCATAACGGCAGGGGNCCCAGCCAATGCGACAGATTTCAAAGAAGGGCTGCACTACGATACATATGCATCATCAAAATTAACAGGTAAGCCTACATTTATTGAATATCTGAGTTTCTTTTGCCCGGCTTGTGAAAATTTGAACACGTTTCAAGATGAGATTTACCGTTCTGTGCCAAAGGGTGTGATTAAGAGAAGGGTGAGTGTCGATATTATATCAAAAACCAGTCCTGATGGTTTTTTAGCTTTATCTAAAGTCATGGCAGTTAGTGATGAGCTTTATCCAGAGATTGGTAATTCTTTAGTCGATTTGATATTTGTGGCCATACACAAAGAGAAAGTGACAATTACACCATCGTTAGTGGAGAAGTTAATCAAGGTTGTGGATGAAAAGTATGAAGCAGATATTTGGGCGCTATATAACAACCCGAAAACAAACGAAGTGGCTAAATTCACTCTTGGAAATCAAAGGTTGATGTCATCGAGAGGTATGCTGAGTACAGTTCCACGCATCATTATAAACGGTCGTCATGTTGTTAAATTTGATGGTTTGGATAAGAGTGATTTTTTTAAAGAGCTTCATGAATTAACTAAATATTTGGTAAATAAGGACTATGGTAATGATGAACATAACAACTAATTTAGAAGATGTAGAATTTATTGAGAATCAAATTATAAGTGATCCTGCAGCAAGCTATTGGCTTAAAGAGCAAATTAAAGAAAGTTCAAATCGCGACATATTAGATGTTTTAAACGACGTTGATATTTTGCGTTCTATATTAACCTTACGTCACGAGGCCATAAAGACTGCAAGGGGTTAAAAACTCTTGAAAATCAAGGGCTTATGTCCGATACTGCCTAGTATTGGACATAAGGCGTTGTTTTTAATCAACTTTATTGTTTTACTATTATATTGCCAGCCTCAAGTTCATCCAATTACAGATATTCTATTACCAATAAACTTACCCATATCGCACAAAGTGTCCGTCTAAATGAGCTTATTTGGTAATATCCATTACTGAAACCAAAAAAGTTGAGTTATAATAAAATAATATATATGCCATATATGGTATAAAAATTAAATTATAATATAGAAATTCAAAAATAATTCATGCAATTAATTGTTTTATTTATCAACAAATTCAATGGCTTGTTGAGCTTAATTTGTTCGGAAACAGATTTAAATTTCGACCTATACGTAAAATTATGCATTACAATTATAAGTGCTTGTAAAAGGATTTTTGAGCCTAAAAACCAAAATAAAATATGGAAATTATCTGAGCATGCTTACAAAAAAGTTTACCTATTTATTAAAAGAACTAAAACAACCTCATAGTTCAAGTCTCTACATCGCGTATACTGACACTTTAAAGCAATTCGATTTTGATAAGCAAGATGCTCCCCACCAGCAGTGGATAGAAGCATGGCTTGAGAGCACACCTATTAAATCAATAGAGCTTACAAACCAAGGCATTTATGTTGGAATTACTATTAGAGAAAAGATTTTAGAAAAGTTTTCATTTATTTTAATAGATGCCTTAAAAATCGAAAATACCGCTACTTTACCTGCCGCACAAAATGATATAGAAAAAATAACTGAATTAGAAATAGAAGCATGGTTGGAATACGATTCAGATTGGATGATAACCTTGCTGACAGCAATATTTAGCAAAAACATGGGGATAGACAGTAAATATATAGATCCATACTTAAATGGGCGCCTCTCTATTTATGCAGACTCTTTCAATGAAAGGCTTTCGCTTGCCACAATAGCGATTGAATTTATAGAAAGTGGAGAAATGCCTATTAGTGATTATGAAAAAATCTTGGATTTCTTTGGGGCATTTTTTATATTGGCATTCTGTGAAGATGACGTACTTAAACAAAGAGTTTTGAACACTATAGGTGATATTTGAGCCCTATCACCTTATTTGTAACTCTTGTTTTGGTTAATTTTATTCTAAGATTAAAAATTAGGTCTACTTCATCTTCATGGTTACTCAAGCTTATATTTACACTTGGCGTACCTTTGCACGAAGCTGCACATTACATTTTTGCAAAAATCCTACTTTTAAAAGTCACAAAGACGCAATTTTTACCAAACTTCAAAGATAAAAATAAAATGGGGTTTGTTCAATTCATACCACACAGAGGACTTTTGGGCGCTCTTACCAATATGTTGGTAGGCATCGCCCCCCTGCTTCTTGGTTTCGCTATACTTTTCATTCTATATAACCAGGAGAAAAGCACTGATACAAATGCACTAAGTTATCTAGGTATTGGCTTAACAACTGTGGTTGTTATGCAAAGCATGATCCCCTCATGGCAGGATATAAAGATAGCGCTAAAGGGCCTTTGTATCACGCTCGGTTTGCTCGTTGTAACTTCCCTTGCGTTCCCAGTAAGGTGGGAAAATATCATCTCTTATGAATTGTCTGCCCTACTAGAAGTAGTGTCACCGCACCTTATGGTATTAACCCTATATCAAGTAACAGCAGTTTTAGTCCTAACTGTTCTCAAAACTAGAAATTAAATAAGCACTGAATTATGCTGACTGTTTACTGGCAGCTAGCTTAGTAGTTTTATCTAAATCTTTTATAAAAGACTTCCAAATACCAGTATATTCTAAGACTGAAGATTGCTTACTCAATGAGTTAACCATTTTTACTGTCAAAGTAATTAAATCATCTTCGGCAAATTGTAACCATAAGCACTGTTCCTGTTGCATTATTTTGTTCGGATGATCAGAAAATGCCAACCATAATAAAATGCTGATACCATAATCTGCGTCAGTGAGTTCTATATTTTCAAAAGGCCGCATGGCTGAAGAATAATAGCTATTAAGTAGCATCTTCTTAATTGCAATTACTTCTTTTGTTGAGCCTGTTGGATTTTTGATAATCTGAAGGCATAAATTCCTATATAAAGGAGTGTTTATAGTGTTCAAAGCGCTATCTATATAAGCTTTCATATGTTGCTCAACTCTTTTTGTGTTGGCTCAATAATCTCTGAGCTTTTAAAATCTACGTCGCTAAATCGTTCAAGCAAGTATGGCTTACCGTTACCCTCAATAGCCCAAACATCTTCCCCACTTACAACAAAAGCAAGTTTATAGCTTTTGCTTTCAAATTGCAGATGCCTTGCTTCACTTGCCAAGATTACTGGGTTACCGGAACACGTTTTCATATTTGAAAATAAGTCTTCAACATCAGCGCTTATTTGTCTCGATATTAAAGTACCTGTGAGCGGCATTTGAGCACCACCTACAGACAGCCCGCTTTTAGAAAATTTATATTCTAATAACCCATGAATTTTAATTTTTCCCTCACATTTAGCCGGGTTATATACCCAGTGGCCACTGAGTTTTTCAAAGTCGTTATCGTGAACATTTACAAAGGTTAGACCAGGTGCTTCTTTCTCATCAGAAAATAGAGAGTCGCAGCCAGCTATACATATCGATAACACGGCTGCAAGTAAGATTCGTTTATTCATATTGAGACCTCTTCATTAAAAACACTATGTTATCCATACTTTATGAAGCCCGCAAAAGTTAGAGAGTGCAAATAGGTGTCCTCTAAATTTTTGAAGCTATAAATATGCAGGGTAAAATAACCTAATTAACAATCAACAAACAAACGAATGGAAAAGACAAAAGATTTACTCAACCAATTAGTTGTAGGGAATATCCAATTTCAAGATTTTCTTAACTTGGAGAGTGAGCTTGCTGAATTAATGCAAAAAAGTAGTTACTCGAAACCAGTTCTTCACGAAGATACACCGCTGTCAATTTTATGCATGAACCTATATCAAGCAATAAAGGCTGCAAATAGAAAACAGAGTGCGAGCGTGAAGATTTCGAGCTTTTACAGTAACCCGCTTTGTAAATACTGGCTTAGTAAAGCCCAGTTAGCTTTGCAGAACGGTAGCTAGGTTATTGGATTGTGGTTTAATAATGGGAAGGAGAATTTACATGACAAAATTTGAAATTTATTCCAAGTGCCCTGCTTTGTATTTGCCATCAAAGGTAGAAGATTACACCTATGTAATTGATAATTTTTCTAATCTCAAAACGTGTATAGGCCATGAAATAATAGTTTATGGCTTAGTGAGTAAGAAAGGCGAGCACACATCACAAAGAGGTGTGCCATACACTAGTTACCTCCTAACAGATTCTGACGATTCTGCTTCTTTCGTATTGTTTGGTGATGAAAACTCCCGCGTTAAAGAAGAAAATAAACCAATGCATATCAAGGGTGAAATCGAGCTTGTAAATGGTAAGTATCAAATCAATAAAGCCTCAATTATTGATGATGAAAAGGCTGGTAAAATTGTACCTGTATACGATGGAATTAAAGGTAAGCTAATAAAGGCAGACGCAAATAGATCACTACAGAGCAATATAGGTGAAAGCGAAATTAAAAAAGGGAAAGACCAAATATACTTAGAGTTAGAGCGTTTGTTTGGCAAATCTGTTGAAAGCGTATTAGTTGAATTAGGGTTTGCAGGTACGATGTCAGTCAATAACCTATTATATAAAGCTCACAATCCTAAATTAGTACATGAATTTTATAAATCAATCGAGATGTTAAAGCGACTAAGTACCGCATTAATGGCCGGGGCTATATTAAAAGAACGAAAATGCGTGCCGACTACCACGCTTCAGGTAACCACCAAAATTGATGAAAAATTACTTACCAAATATATACCGTTCACACTAACCGGTGAACAGTTCTATGTTGCTAGCCAAATCATAGATCGTTTGTGTAATGGGCCTACTGCGCTTGATGGCCTACTAATAGGAGATGTTGGGACAGGTAAAACGGTTATAATGGCAATGTTGGCTAGACAGGTTGTACTTTCACAGACTAACAGCAAAGTAATATTCCTCGCCCCTAATGTCTCATTGTGTGAACAACTAAGAAAAGAAGTTTGCGCGATGATACCTGAAGTTCAAAGCGCGTTAATATGCGCAGGTAATAACTCATACGCTAATGAAGCGCGTTTGATATTTGGTACCACAGCCCTACTCTTCAAGGAATTTAATGATGTTGAACTCCTCATAATAGATGAGCAACAGCAATTATCAGTAGAGCAGCGACGCCAAATAAAGTCCACACACTATCTTGAAGCGTCAGCTACACCGATACCAAGAACACTGGCGCTTACAAAATACAGCAGTGACAATGTTTTTTATCTCAAGCAGCAGCATTTACCGAAAGAAATATACACACGAATAGTACATAAAGAGCAAGGCTCTGACCTTATGCGCTCAATCCATGAAACTTTATCTTATGGGTGTAAAGTCTTAATTGTTTGCCCAAAGCGAGATAGCGAAGGGAGTAGCAATAAAATGATTGATGCTGAGTCGTTAGCGAGCAGTCTCAATTCACACTTTCCCGGCTTAGTGCGTGTATATCACTCGGCGCTTGATGATGAGGAATGCGAAATTGTACTTAATGAGTTTAAGACACATATACCAATAATGGTTTCAACGTCAAAAATACAAGTAGGGTTAACCATACCTGATTTGCGCCACTGTATAGTTTATGGTGCAGAACGCTTTGGCCTTACTACTCTACATCAAATACGGGGTCGATTAGCGCGCACACAACCGCAAAGCGGAAGTAATTGGGGGAAGTTTGACTTATTTTTACCTAATAAGCCCTCTGAATCCACTGAATTTAGATTGAATGTATTAACGCAGAGCAGTGATGGTTTTTATATCTCTGAAAAAGATCTCGAAATACGTGGAGCTGGAGAGTTATTGAGTGGCGGTAAAAAACAACATGGCTCTACAGACTCATTAATTAAAAATATAAGTATAGACTTAGGAAGATTAGCTTCTGCAATTGAATATTTTGAAGCTAAGGGAGAAAAAATACTCCAATCCACCAGCCCTGTTAAAATTCATGAATTAGCTTGAAAGCTTGAGTTGGCATTAATTGTAAAGTTAATGCCAGTAGTTGAGAGTCGTTAGAGGAATACGAAATAGCGTTTATGCAGCAACGTTCACAAGAATAGGATTTTTAGATAGTTTTGATTTTAACCTATGCAACCTTACTCGGTCGCGCATTCCAATTTTTCGTAGAGCGAAATCATGGATTGTAAAATCAATTACTTTAATACTGGTTAAGCTTGGTAGTGCAGGGATAATTGAACGAGAAGCACCCTGCCTGTAAATTGAATTAGGATTTAAACTAATCGGCAGTGGTTTTGTTCCTAGGTCTATGAAATCACCTTCCCATTCTATTACTAACTCTGCCCCCGCCCGATTATCCTTTGGTTTGGGCATACAGGATAGCCTTCAATGAAACCATAAATGCCAACCCCACCATATATAGAATCTTGATGAAGATTGAACTGTCCGTTTTTTAAAATTGATATAAGTGATTTTGGAGAACATACATGATTGAATTGAATCAAACTAAAATCTGCCTTTTACAGGAGAATTAAGCCGCAATAGTTATTCATTTTGCGGCACTAAAATTATTGTTGTCTTTGTTGTGCTTTAACAGGAAATTTACTACAAGCAATCATATCCTGACACATACGATTTATATTTCTCAAAATTATATCCGACCCTAAGCCAGCGAAATTTGAAGTATATTGAGCCAGCATAAAATGCCCAATATTTAAGGTTGTAGGCCAATCCATTTTGACAGCCATTGAGCCTCCTTTATGGAATACGCTAGCAAATAAACCATCTTCTTGGCGCTCGAAATTAAACCCTTTGTCTTTATTTTGACCGTGGTTCATAAACTGGCAACTAGTCGTGATACCAAGGAAAACAGCGATAACAACAGGTAGTTCTGTAAGCATGATTTGGACACTAAGCTTTTTACTCCAGTCGTAACGCTTGTCACTATGGTCATTTGGGTTAATGCGAACAGCCCCTTCAATCATAATCGTGTCAAAGCTAAAATTTCTACCTTGGCTTTTTCTAGTTTCACTTAACTTAAATTGCAATGCCGCACGTTTAGAGTAAACGGGGAACATTGTGTAATCTCTTTCGTTTTCACTGTTATTTTGAGGATCTTGTTCTTGATATTGCTGATTATTCGTTAGCCCATTACCTGTCCCTTGCTGAGCTTGTATGTCGTTGTGAGCATAACCATTTACTTGCGAATGTGGCCTTGCTCTATGTAGTGGATTGTTAGGTTGCTCAGTTGCATGGCCAGAGGCAGGCGCTTTCCCGTTATTATAAGAACTTTGCTGTCTATTAGAGCCATTGTTAAATGAGTTCTGCCTTGGTGAATTTTGAAAAGGGTCTGCTTGCATTGGTCACTCCTAAATACATTAGTTATCTTGTATGTATTTATATCAAATTTGTAAAAGCACGCTACTGACTAAATTCGCCTAGATCTACTTTTTACTCTGTTACTGAATAAAACTCAAAACTTAGAGGTGCCCTTTTGGGGTGCTCTAATATTTCGGTAGTTGGTTTAATTTTAATATCATGATGTAAATTTGGGGATTTTAGGAAAAATCATGAAATCAGAAAGTAAGTTAATATGTAGGTTTCTATTTGGCATCTGTGCATTAATATCCGCAACATCGGCTAATGCAGATATTGTTCAATATTCATTTAAGCATTCGCAGACCGGTTCAGACACAATAATGGGTTCACCAGGCTCCACTGAGTATCTTAGTGTTAAGAATACACTTGCGGTATATTCTTCAGCAGGCTTAGATCGAAAAATAAAAATTAAGATTGTTAACAGTGCTGGGTCTACTGTTTCATGGAAAGAAACTGGAATTATAAGTGCATCAGATAGATTTAATGTTGGTGAAAAAAGTTACTACGGTGATACCGTTATACTTGCAGCTCCTTCGGATGGTCGTTATAGCGTTGTTCAAGAGATTCTAACTAAAGATAACCAAATAGTAGAAACTTTTAGTAAAGAAATTATCATAGACACGCTAGCTCCAACCAGTAGTCCTAAATTGAGATCTAATTCACATGGCTATTCAAATGACACCACATCGGATGTTTGGAAGATGGGTATTGCTGGTAGCTCAGACCATTATGTGTTTTTAGATGACATTGAAGATGATATTGGTGTTCAAAAAATAACTATTCGAACCCTTAGACAAGATGGAAGTGAATATAAGTCAGCAACACTCGGATATAATATAACCACTAAAACTATTCAATATAATTACCATGATCTTTTTCCTGTATCTAATTTGGATGAGCTGTTTAATGTCAAAGTCGATATATATGATTTAGCGGGAAATATTAATACAGTTTCTCAGCCAGTTTATTATGATAACTATGCCGGCGCTCCATCAGAACCGTATGCAGTTTACGATCCTGATTCTAAGACAAGCATCGTACCGGGTACTACAGGTTATGTACCTTATGTTGCAGGTATGGGTGTTAAGACGAATCCAATCAAGATAATTTACCGACTTGATAGGAATAATTGGTATTCTTTTAATGAAGCTGGTCTAAAAATTTCAAGCCGTTTTGGTGGCGCCGGTCTTATATATTCCGACGAAAAATATGCATATATTACTTTCACATCTCCTATAAATTCCTTTAATCAAAATGACGTTAAATGGGTAAATTTCGGGTCATGGGCTGGAGGGAGCATACAGTATGATTTGGTATTGGAACCAGGCGTTCCTGAAACTCCAGAATTCGGCGCTGATGCACAATTCTATTATTCTGATATTGGCTGGGATACTTGGAGGAAATATTATATTTATAACGATCGCCTTCCTATTTCGATTCCTAAATTGAAGGTAAATGTATCCCCCAGAACGTTTGAACAAACTGTTGAGTTTAAAGGGTTCAAATGTATAGTTCCTACAGGTGGATCATCTTGTATTATTACATTTTCAGCTCCATTAGAATTAAAAAAAGGGACTACTGGATATATTCATAATGAGATTAATATATATAACGCTGAAAAAACACTTTACGCGCAAAGAAGGTGGGCAGAAGTAGAATGGAATGATGCGTACTACCCAGAAATTAGTACAACTTACGATGAAAGTTCGACAAAACTAACTGCTGAAATTTACCAACAAGGGCAAGGCAGCTATTTTGGTAGGCTTACGTTAAGTAATGTATGGATTGAAGACAAGGCGGGTTCTGTATTTGACGTACCTATAAAAAGAATAAGTTCGAATGGGGGCTATTATGTTTACCAGTGGGAATTGAAAAACCTACCTGAAGGCTCGCACGATATAGTTGTTGCCGCAAAAGAAAATCATGGACCTATATCAAAAGAATTAGCTGTAACTTTTAGTTCAGATAAATCAGCACCAATAGTTGAAATCAACTTTAGTAATAATAGTTCCACTATTCCAAGCCTTGATAATGTTGTAATCACTGCATACGATAATCAATCAGATATAAAATTTAGTGATATACAACTTGTAGGTGGGCCTGCAAATGAAAACGTATATCTTGCAAGCTCTTCATTGGGCTCAGATAAGTATGGTCTTCTATATCCAGTTCTGTTTCCCTCAGAAAATACAGCAGGTAATTATAAACTTAGAGTAAGTGTTACTGATGTCCAAGAAAATATAACCACTGTAGAAGAAAGCTTTTATTATGACCCTCCACGTGTATCGCTCATTGAAGGTAGTTCGTCAATTGTTTTACCAAGTATTAGTCAAAACCTGTTACGCCCTTCAGGTGGTAAACCTATTCAATCAAAAGAGTTAACGGTTAAAGATGGTAATGTACTTAGTGGTTCTTATCCTATTTTTGCTACATTAAGGAGTGATGCTTTAGGCAGTGTAGTTATACAAGGTGTTACTTTAAATCCGGGTGACACTAAAAATATTACTAACAGCTACAACTTTTCGAACGCTGGTGGAAAATATAATCTTGATTTTTATCCTGCTGATGTTTCAAATAATGCAAAGGGTAGCCTACTTATAGGCACAACAGCACCTAATGCCCCCGTTTTAGTATTTGCCTACGAATTTAAAAACCTAGAGACTAAACGAGAGGTAATGACTGAACCATTTGCGGTAATCGAAGAGATGACCTCGGATGTTTCTTTGTCTGAAGTAAGTCAGTTTTGTAAATCATTAACACATGATGTTGAAGCAGCGAAAAAAAGCGATCCTTACAATTCAGCTGTGTGTTTAGTGACACATGTTATAAGTGCCGTAAATAAAAAAGAAGTAACGAAAAGCGGTAAAGTTTCGTTTAGTGGATATATGGACTCCCTATCGTATGAAAACCTAAAAGTACGAATTAGCACTTATTCAGGCTCAAATAATTACACTTTGGGCGAATACACTTATGAAATACACCCGAAAACCCCAGATGGAACGATTAAGTCATCACTAAATATTGATACGTCAAGAGTCTTACATAAAATCGAACTTACTGAGTTTACGGCCACATTCGATAACTTTACAGGCTGTTCGATTACTGGAGATAAAGGTATAGCCATGGATTATGCCTTTGATAAAACGGCGAGCAATGGTGAAACTAAGTGTTACCTTGAATGGATAAAACTACCGATTGGCATAGCAAAAGTCGGAAGTAGTGTTACAGCAAAAGGGTATGCTGACGTTGTAGGCGCTAATACAACCTCATGGAGACTATCAATTTTCCATGATGGTGATCAAAGCTTAGTATTGTCTTCGGGGTCGGTAGTAAGCAACGTGGTCATTCCAGAGAGCCCTAAATTACTCGAAACCACTTTAAGCTATAGCAACGGTAGGCAGACTAAAGGTATTGCGCATTTACTTAGAGATAGCAACGCAAAAGTTAAGAGCATCCAATTCGAAGTAGAACCTAGAGACTTTGTTCAAGTAATAAAACTAAATGGACTTACTTGTAATGTACCAATTGGTATTAATGAATGTCGTATCGCACTCGATATTGGACCTTTAGGTGAACAAGAAACTATCATTACTGGAATGATCCCATTAAATACGCTAA
The DNA here is from genome assembly GCF_000498075.1 of Pseudoalteromonas sp. TAB23. Classification (NCBI taxonomy): domain Bacteria; kingdom Pseudomonadati; phylum Pseudomonadota; class Gammaproteobacteria; order Alteromonadales; family Pseudoalteromonadaceae; genus Pseudoalteromonas; species Pseudoalteromonas sp. TAB23. The sequence continues at coordinate 33,969 of NZ_AUTP01000223.1, read as the reverse complement.
TTGATTCAATAATTCCATATTTTACGTCATTAAATGAAGGTAGTTTCGTCCATAAGCTAGATTGGGATTACACGCCACCTAAACTAGTGAAGGTGGCGATAAACAACAAAAGGGACGGCACAGTGCTAGTTGAAGATGTTGATGGGACTGAAATAAAACTAAATGAAGATGAAGTTGCACTAATATTATTCAGTCCATTCACCGATTTAAAAGATGAAGAAACATGGAAATTAGCTAATTCAAGCTTATACATTGCTTCTAATGAAGATATAACGTTTGAACAGTCAGTGTTTATTGATAGAAATCATTTTTTCTTTATTCACGATAAAATTAACTTAAATGATGAAAATAAAATTTTAGCAGACGATATTCAAGTCTATGGTAATTATATTGTTTACCGCTATAGTTTTAAATCTCTACCAGATGGTGCGTTTACCTTTGATGCTGATTTGCGTGACGAATTTACAAATGGCCAAGATTATAAGCACGACACCTTTGTAATGCAAAGAACAGCACCAGAAATTCAGTTAAGTCATCTACGTGATAAAGCGAGAATGATAGACGGTGTTTACTTTGCTACAGACTTTGGGGCTGTTACAAATCCGGGCTGGGATAGTAAAAATACGATAATTGAAGCAACGTTTGGCGGCGAAAACCTAACCTTAGTCGATGACCCTGCTGATCCACGAACTTATGTTAAATTTTTTACTGGTGACTTAGACACATTAACTCCCGGTAAATTATATCCCCTTATCATTAAAGCTAAGGATACAGCAGGAAATATAGGTGTATTTAACCAAGAGTTGACCTATGCACCATCTTTTTTCAACATCAAATCTAGTACAGCTACAACAGAGTTATACCAATATGTTCAGCGTGGTACTGCGTATGTATCTCAAAGCAGATACCTTTGTAACTATGTCGCTTCACAGGAGCTGGCAAGAGAGATCTCACGAGAAGCCCGTAAAGGATGCTACGTTAAAATTGATTCACTTCCTGATGGGATGAGCACAATTTGGCAAGGTTGGGCTCTTAAAGTAACTGGCTCTATTAATAAACTATCTGATAACGAAATAGAATACAGCGCCTATGTCGTTAATCCAGATGGTCAAGAAGTTAGAGTAAGTCATGAAACCTTTTCTTACGATATAAAACCTGCAGAGACAATGACCTTTGAAATGTCACCAATAATCAAGCTAGACGATAGCGTTTACGGGGTCATACCTGAAAATCCAGTTCTAGCTAGATATACGTTGGAAAATGTATCCGGCGAAATAAATATAAACGTTACGCGAGGTGAATATTCTAATAGTGAATTTATGGCTCAACGTAGTCATAAGCCCATTTATGAATTATTAGGTGTAATACGTGATGATGATGCTAACAAGCGTAACGTATTTGATAGATACCCATTTAAAGTTGAGGCTGCATACAACTTATCCCCTCAACACAACGCGGGAACATACGGTGAAGTGATTGTTTTACCTTCACGCAGAGTGGCTTTAAATTTAACGATGGAAAGTAACGACGTAATTTTAAGTACCGATGATGTAAAAGTAACGGCTCATATTGGTGCATGGAACTGGCAAGAAAAGCAAAGTGACTATGAAGTTTTATCGATGGGTGAATGGGATGTTTACCTCGCATATAAAGACAATAAAGGGAAAGAACAACGTATATCAGATGTAAAAACCAATTCAGCAAATGGACAGGTTATTTTCAATTTAAGTATTGAGGATATATTTAGAAAAAGTAGCGGTTTTTATGCAGTAGCGGAAGTTAAATCGCCTCACCCGGAATACACAAAAAAATTAACATCTACACCGATATTTATGCGTATTGTGCTAGGCACAGGTGTAAGTGGTGAGCTGGCGAGTAATCAAGTGCGTGGGAAAGTGCCGTTTACTACATTAGTTCGCTATGACTATGATTCAATAGAAGATATGGTTGCTGGTAATGATGCGGTGTGGCTTAAATCTAAAGACAATAAAAACTGGGAGACTATGGATGAATATAGTGGCAGAAGCGCAATACCGTTTTTTATGGGTGAAGCGGGTGATTACTATGTTAAAGCAAAAATCACGAACAAAAATACAAATGAGTCAACGACTACGCAAGCACTTAAAATAAGCGGTTATGATAAAGCTAGCCTTGTAATCAGTGGACCTTCACAGGTTTATGATGGACAAGATATGAAATTAAAAATGCTTGATTATGTAAAAGAGTTAACTGATTACGACGGCATAGCTCAATGGTCTCGTGATAATGGTGCTACGTGGATTGATGGCTCTCCACAGCAAATATTAGTAGCAACCGGCGAGCAAGAAATAATTTTAGGGCGTTTTAAATACCATACGTCTACTGCTGGTGCGGGTGATGATGCATGGGCGCTTTCACGTTTTTACGTAAGGCCTGTCGGACCAAGAACCGTTATGGCTCAAATCAAAGCAACACATCTCGTTGAGTTAGGCGTTCCTATTAAAGTAGAAGCGCAAGTTTTAAATCTAAATGGGGGGGTTGATTTACCCATAGTTTATCAATGGTCTAAACCAAATGGGGAAACGAGCGATGAAGTCATATTTGACTACACACCTGTAGAGAGCGACTTAGATGCTCAAGGCCGGTTAAACTTCAAATTAAGTGCGTGGGTAAAAGGATATAAGTCTGAAACATTTAGAGAAACACAGCGTAATTTAGAAACGTGGAAATATGTTTTTCCTGAAATGAATATAGCTGTAAGAAGTAATATATTGGTCGCACCAGCTACCATTACGGGCATGATAGAGGTTCAACGTAAATTTATGCCTGGTATTACATATGATTATGAATGGATACAAGAAGATGGCATAGAAGCAAGAACACCAGCTAGAATTTATAGTGAGATAACCCTTAAAGATGCAGGCGTTCATGAGCTAAAAGCAAAAGTGACTGACAGCCGTGGGATGAGTCGTATATTGAGTAAATATGTTGATGTAATTGAGCCAGATGAAACGAAAGGTACTTTTATCCATTTTCCGTCGAACCGATATAGTCGCGCTCCATTAGGCCTTGTAACTAGAGCCCAAATGACAGGAGGCCATCCAAAGGACTATATAATAGATTACAAATGGTTCGTGAATGGGGTTGAACAAGAAACGCTACAATCGCGTAGTCCAATGTTCCGCTTTGAAATTGAAAATCCGGGCAGTTATAAGATAAAAGCAGTTACAACGAGTCAATATGGCCAAGTAACTGAGGTTATCGAAAATTATACAGTTAACGCTAATTCATTACCTGAGTGTGTCAGTGATCAACTTGTTCGTTCTGGAACAATCCGTATTACTGCTAACTGTAAAGACAATGATGGTTACGTGATAGGTTACGACTGGTGGTTTAATGGCGAGTATGTGGGCCGTGGCGCCGCATCTACTCAGTTACGATTCAGTGAATATCCAAGCATGACAGTCAACTATGAAGCAATTGATGATGCTGGTGGACGTACAAAAGGTTCATTTAGCTGGTAGTTAAGAAAAAAACCATAGCCCCATCTAATGCAATATTAGATGGGGCTTTTTTCGTTTTTAACCCCTCTTAATTTCATTAAGAAAATTACAGCACCTATATTGGTACTCTCTATTTTTTAACCTTTCAATTTTCATGCTTGATAATAGAGAAAATTATCAAGGGCGACCCAAATGAAAAAGCATGTTTCAGCAATTTTTGTTGCAGTTTCATTCATATTTTATTTTATATATTTTTCTTCTCGGTACACGCTGGCTTACCCGCCGGGGCAGAGTGCGTGCCTTAACGCGTCTTTTTTCTTAATAGATAAGTGGGATATAGACATTGAACAAGGCGATTTAGCTTATTTTGAAATGAATGTTGAAAATCAATTCTACCCAACGGGTTTACGTTGGATCAAAAAAGTTGCAGCTATGCCTAATAGCGTCGTGTCAGTCGAGGAAAATAAAGTTGTGGTAGACAATTTAACAGAGTTTTCTTTGTCACTAAGACACATCATAACCGCATTAAATTTAGCTGATAACAGTATTGGCGAAATTGAAGATTATACAAAAGTAATTCAACTTGAAAATGATGAAGTATTCATGATTGGCGAGACTATTAACAGTTTTGACGGGCGCTTTTGGGGGCCTCTTAAGAAAGAACAAATTAAAGGAACAGCTTATGCGATTTTCTAAATTAATGACTTTAATCGTTGTCTTATCATGTGGCGCTCACGCACAAACTGCAGAAGAACATGCAGCAAAGGTAAAGCAAGATGCTGCCAATGCAGTCAAATCTATTGATCTGAATAATTCCCCGTTTGAAATTCCTGAAAGTATGAAGGAGAAATTTAGACAAGCTGCTCAGAATAAAGGTGATTTCGCTCTGCCAGATAGCAGCAATAGTTCAATGCACGAGATGACCCCAGCGCAACGTGAACAAATGAAAGTAGCGATTGATAATGTTAAAGCTAAAACAGAAGAAATGAAGGCAAAAGGCTGGTTAGACGCTTTTGATAAAGAAACGGTTAACAAGCAAGTTGAACAATATCGAGCCTCTGCGCAAATGCTTAGTGAGCAATCCACCAGCTCTCTTGAGCGTGCGTTACATGAGCATGCAGGACTAACAAAGGAACAAGCTAGCCACTTTAATGCAAGTGCTGATACTCCAAAATCACGCCAAAATGAAGCCAATGAAAAAGCTATATTTATTAGTTTTTCAATGGACAGAGAAACAATAAAAAATATTATCTACTTAGCCAAAAAGGAAGGGGCTGAGGTCTATGTAAATGGGTTACACCCACAACATAAAATGGTTAATGAAACGATGATGTTACTGCGCGAAATTGTGCAAGGCATTGAAGAACCTCCTATTGTGCGCTTTAACCCAACAGCCTTTAAAAAGTACGATGTAAATTCAGTTCCTACGATTCTTTATCGTGAACTTGATAGATATATCATTGCCTCGGGTGTGACCAGCTTTGATTGGTTAGAAACGGAATATAAAAATCAAAATGAAAGCGTAAATTACGGTGTAACAGGTCCTGTTAGCCAAGTTATAGAAAAAAGCATTATTGATGAAATGAAAGAGCGCATGGCTAATTATGATTGGAAAGCTCAGCGTAAGCGCACAATTGATAGTTTTTGGTCACGACAAGATTATACCCCACTCCCTAGAGCCACCAGCACCGAAGAATGGTTAATTGATCCAACAATATCTGCATCAAAAGATATAAGCACACCGCGTGGCGAACTGATTGCTAAGCAAGGCTCAGTAATGAACCCACTTAAAGGACATGGTGTTGGCTTTACGACAGTTATATTTAATGCAACTGATATTAAGCAAGTTGAATGGGTGTCGAAAAAGTTAAATGAAATGAATACGGTTGGCCAACTGATGTTAATCACTTCACAAGTGAGTAAGCAAAAAGGTTGGGCACATATTGAAGCGCTACAAAATCAGTTTAAACAAAAAATATTTTTAATGCCAAAAGAGCTGGCATCTCGATTCCAACTATCCGCCCTACCAGCAGTCGTTAAAACTGATTTACAAAAATCAATGCTTCACGTTACACAATTCGATATTAATGAGGAAGATAAATGAAAATTATACCCGCTTTATTTTTCGTGGCCGTCGGTATTTGGATAACTTACACATACCCTGATGTTGCCAAGCAAGCATACTCCTACATAGTTGTTGGTGTTAACTGGGCGCTCGCAATGCTCAATGATTTGAGGGGGGCTTAATGTCATTCTTTAATATTAAAAACAGTAACAAAAACAAAAGTGGAATGACCAAAAATATAATGTATACAGCATTATTCTTTTTAGCACTTATAGCTTGTACGGCAAAGGCTGAAGATGTAATTCCTAGTGGGACTGCTGCAAGTACCGACGGTGTAGGCGCTTCATCTGTGATTTGTGAAGATGCAAACTTATTTACGAGTGTATTTACAGGCATTTGCTGGGATTGTTTTTTAGATAACGTTTCATTACTTGGTATTGGCAATCCTCCAGACGGTGCGGCACCCCGCTCTCCTGTTTGTGCGTGTGAAGATAGAGCCGGTGTTCCTCAAATTGGTTGGCCTCTTGCTTTTTGGCAGCCACAGCGAGTAATTGAAGTTACTACTATCCCTTGGTGTAGCGGTGGTTTGGGAGGTATTAGGCTACAAAATAGTTATGAGGGTCTTGGTCACTCAAACGAAGCGCCTAAAGATGGCACTCGCTCAACGAGTGGCTTTTATCAATATCATTACTATTCATACCCAATAATGGTGATGCTACAAATGTTTGTTATGCCCTCATGTAGCTCTGAATACGTTGACTTTGATTTAATGTACCTGAGCGAAGTTGATCCATTGTGGCACAATGATTTACTTGCTCTTCTGTTAAATCCAGAAGCAATTATATTTTCTAATCCAATTGCACAAGCTTATTGCTCTTTAGATTGTGTTCGCGCAACAGCTGATGCACCAATTGAGTCCTCATTTCCTTGTGCCGGTTGTGATGGAAATTTATACCCGTTAACAGGCTTTGTATATCCTCAACCTGACCAAGTTGCAGCAACTTCATTAATATCGCAAAGAGCAATCGCATCTCTACATCGTAAAGGTTTAGCTCGAAAGACTATGGGGCCTGAAGCGCAATGTGAGCCTACATGGGCACCAATGACACCTAGATCTCAGTATAAATTCTCTATGTTGTATCCAATACCTGAGTCAAGCACTACACCAGTACCTAATTTTGAAGTAGATGATGAACTTACTGGTCCCGATTCTATTCAAGTGCAAGCGGGTGAAGGTGAGAGCATAGAGGCGTATGAAAACTGCTGTCATCCTATGGGAATGTCAACAGCGCGTTGGTGTGTTCCCGTTGGTGGAAGAAAACGACCAGGTAAAGATAAAACGTTTTTATACCTAATTTGGAACTATCGTGATTGTTGTGTAAGAGATTTACCGGGTGGTGGTGGTTCTGGCAGCACAGAGGGTGGTGAGTAATGTTAAAAAATATAGGTGTATATGGTTCACTGATCATTTCCACGATGCTAGTAAATTCTAGTGCGTTAACGGTAGGTATGCTTTTAGGTACATACTCAACATCAAGTTACGCTCAAGATGAAGACAAAATACTAAAGGACTTAGATAATAAGTACGATATTAGTAATCCATATCGCCATAATTTAGAAAGCAAAACCTATGATGTAGTACCTCGAGCTTCAAGGGATATGACAAGTCAGCTTGAGACTATGATCCTCAAGTCTAACTCAAGGACCAACACGGTTGATATAAAAGGTACAACAGGCTCAAATGCGGATATGACGACGGCAGTGAAGAATGCAAATGCCGTTAGCTCAACCCAAATAATGCCCAGTGTTGACCCCACTACAAATGACGTAAATGTTAAGTTAAACAAAAGCCGAGCTTTTGAAACGTACCGCGATTCAAGTGGTGCAATCAAAGTAAGGCTTAAGCCAGGGGCAGACTCTTCACTTTCACCTGTTAGCGTATCAGCAGACGAAATATATTCTTCTGAATTAAATCACGGACAAACAAAATGGGAAGGTGAAGGAACGTATGAAGATGAAGATGCCTTTTATCAAGCTGGCCGTGATTCTAATGCGAGACTTAGCTCAACGGCTAACAATACAGGCGAAGCTGTTGCTTATCGAACAGTTTTAAGTAATGCCCAATCGGGCGCACAACAAACTGTTCCAGATGCAATAATGGCACAAAGCTATGCAACATTAGATGAATTAGAAACTGGCGGTGCTGGTTTCTTTGATTCATGTGGCTCAACAACTGTCGCTAAAAGTGGAAATTTATATGCCCCAAATATTGAAGAGAGGTTTTGCCAAAGGCTACAAAAAGATAATCCATTTCATTGCCAAGTAAAGCGAGCAGTGCCTGTAATTTCAGATGCAGTGCTTACTGTTGCAGGTAAAGGGCGAAATATATTAACGGTAGAGTTTAATCTTCAAACAGGAATAGTTAAAGCTATAGAACCAACGGATTCGATTGCTTTTGATTTTAACGTAGCTGCAAATGATGCCTTTAAGAACATGTGTGCAACTGATCCAGATGCAGTTTTTAGCCGGGTTACACTAGATACTTGGGAAGGGACAAGCTTGCCGGGAAAAATTGATAAATCTACGATAATGACTGAGCTTCAAGCGCCAAGCTGTGCAAATGGCTTGGTGGGTATTATTAGCATTGAAGATAAAACAGATGAGTATGGTGACACTGAATGGATTCTAAACGCTCAAGCAAAATATAGATTTGTAGGTAAGCTTGGTGAAGATACTCAAATTCCAGAGGGATGCTATGACGCGCTTTCAAGTGAAGATAAAAAAACAAAGGGACTAACTTCTTTCCCACCTGATCCAATCACGGGAGAATTTGAAGTAAATGGACAATGTACGTTTACTGGTTACCAGACAATACAAGGTGGCTTACAGGGGTATGATGAAGAAATGCTAGCCTCTACCCTGCCATGGTATGACGGCGATATAGAAAATATATCGTGGGAAGTTAACTTAGATGGATATACATGCGATCCCTTTAAAGGTGAAAAAGTATGTACTAACGTAGAGCAACCCGATGGCTCGGTAGATGAGGTGTGTAGATCGTGGGACGAAATTCAATCTACAGGAGGAACGTGTGGAACTTATGAAGAAAAAGATGAATGCGTCGAAATTAAAACAGAGTGTACAGAAGGTTTTACGATTGACGGTTGGAATTACTGCGTAAATGAAACAGTAACCTATGAGTGTGACACAGGCTATGACGTTGACTTTGAATATGAGACAACTGAATCATCATGTGAAGGCATGTTGCCATGTTCAGGTGGTGAATGTAGCTGGGGTGAAAAAGAAGAAAACGAAAACTTCCTTAAAGCTGCGGCCATAGCAAACGTTATGGAACAAATACCAGGTGAAGCTTCGTGTGATGTGCCGGGCGATTTATCAACCTGTCGTATTTTTGAAGGTGAAAGGCAATATTGCTCATGGGCTACCGCTTCAGACTGGGGTAATGATTGCTGCGAAGCACCAGAAGGTATCGACTTTCTTGATTACCTAAACATGACACAAATGATGCTCAAGTTTGAAAATCAGCAAATGGGAGGGGTATTTTCTGAACCCGCTGTAGAAGCCATTAATGGTGCATGGACTACGGTATCTGACTCGGTGACTTCTACAAACGCTTGGGAAAGTCTTAGTTCATTTTATACCAGTGCCGTGGAAACCGTTACGGGCAATGTTGCAACCGCTGTACCGGGTGCGGCTAGCGGTTCTGCAGGAGCAGCAGCTTCAACTGTAGCTGAAGCTGGCTTAGGTCCTATGACACAATATATATATCAACTTATTTATGACGCGTTGCCAGAAGAGTTGGGTAAACTTATGTTCTCAACAGCTGTGTCAACTGAGGCGGGAAGTGATGCGGTTGTAACTGGTTTAAGTGATGGGATGGCAAGTGCCGCTAACTTTTTGGGTGCGGTAATGTTTTGGTATTCTATGTATCAACTAGCACAACTGGTTGGTTCATTATTAACTGCATGTGATGAAGTTGACAGTGATACGGCACTTAAACTTGAAATGCGTCAATGCTATGCGGTGGAGGATAAATATTGCGCTAAAGAAGGCTTAGGTGTTTGCTATATGAAAAGGCAGGATTATTGTTGTTATGGCTCTATTTTAAGTCGAATAGTTATGGAGCAAGCTCATGTATTACTAGGTAAAGATATGACTGAGTGCTCAGGGCTAACGCATGAGGAATTACAAGCACTAGACTTCAATCAAATTGATCTAAGTGAATGGATTGGCGTAATGATTGAGTCAAATTTAATACCCGAGTCGAATCAAGATGATTTAAGCGCTGGTGGTAGGTATGAAAACACTGAATACAGAGAGACACCCACTGAAAGGACTCTACAAAGAACAAGCAATGCAGCTGAGGGAGCAAAGGCTATTAAGGAAAAAATGAACGAACCATTGGATTGTTCAAAGTACCCGCGTCCACAAATTTGTGAGTTCGGGTTTACACTTGGTAGTGAGGAAGGCGGCTGATATTCTTTAGGATGTTAAAATGCCAGCCTAATAGGCTGGCAACTAGAGAAAAATGAATATCTAATTCAGAATAATTATTTGTTTAATTTAAAAGAAGAATTTTCTTTAGTGAATAAATGCATTGTATTGTTATGGATTACGTAAGGGGCTGGAACAGTGTATTTAACCCCACTACCCCAACGACCGAATGTTTGTGGTACTACCGCAAAGCCTGAAGTAGCAATAGCCATATCAGTAAAACCTGCATACCCGCCATGGAAGGTTACTGTAATAACACTTTGTTGCTCACCCTCATAGTTTACCTTTCCAGTTACTTCTACGTTTACTGGCGTAGCGCATGAGCCTTCGTATTCACGTTTTACGTTAATGAATTGTCCTGAGTTATTAGCAAGATCATACTTTAATTTTGGCTGCCCTGTCTTATCACACAGCGCTCCATCAAACATAAACATAAAGTTGTTATCTCTGCCGTCAGCACTAAGCCTCATAATGCCAATGTAATTAGAGTTTTCGATGTTTTCAAAAGTTTTTGTTAATTCAGATTCTACAACTTTTACTGCGTCAGCATCGACGTTTGGGCTATCTAAATCACCTAAAAAAACAAGCATAGGTTTCCAATTAAAGGCTCTGTCTGCCTCTGATTGAGCACCCATGCTCCCAGCTAAATCAATTAAGCCACCAGTTAGGAAAGACATAGCGTATTCCGCCCCAACTAATGCTCCATTTGCTTTGAATTGCGCTTCTTCTGGTAACGCTACATCAGATAAACCTGCGGTTTTACGTGTCATTTGAGCCACATTTAATGCAAAGCTAGCATCATCGTCAAATTGATAAACTTCATTTGATTCCATTGTTATAACAGGTGGCTGAGTAGACATACAAGCTGCCAATGAAAGCGTAGATAGTGCTAAGATTGATTTTTTTATGAAGTTCATTTTTTTAATCCAAATGTTTAATTGCATGTATTAAAACATATTTGTATAAATAGGCTACTGATTGAACTCAATATTATTGATTATATTAGGTGCAATCGCCACAATTCTTCTATTTCGTATACTTTTTCAGTATAGGTATCTTTAATTACGCCACCAGCGGTTACTGTCAAATACAAAACTCTACTAAGCCCACTTTTCTGGCGATACTTAACTGAAGCATGGCAACCAGCTACTTTGTTTATTGCTTGTGAAAGTTGGTCAAGGCTATAACAAAGAAAATCCTCTTTGCCCACTGTTTGAATTTTAATCATGGCTGTAATCCATCCAATACCAGTCCTGTTTTAAATTGAGAAACATGACTTCGCAATATATAAGACAATTTAATAAGTTGACGCTCTTGCGGTTTTGCCTTGCCACTTTCCCAATTTAGGTAATCGCTTACTTGTACATCTAATTTTGTGGCAACAGTTTCTGGCGAAAGTAACTGCTTCTCTCTTTGTGATTTGATACGTCTACCAAGAATGCGACTGTATTTGTTCATATACATATTTACCCTACTTCGAATTTACAGAGGTCATTTTTACCTATTGTAAAATTTAGGCTACTGGACAGGAAATAATAGAATGCATGTTTTAGGCACTTGTAAGATTACATATGGCATTAACAAACGATCAAAACGCTGTAGTTGTACACAGAGACGAAAACAAACTTGTACTCGCTTTACCCGGAAGTGGGAAAACCCATTTATCAATAGAACTGGCCAGTGAGATTATAAAGGCTAATGAAATTAATAAACTAATAATGGTTACTTTTACTCGTTCATCTACAAAGGAAACAGAGCATCGAATTTCAAAATTGATCAGTGAAAATGACTTAAAGCGAATAGATATAAGAACGTTTGCTAAATTAATACTTGACCATGCACGACCGCTATTAGATGGGCGTAGTTTAATAATGGGACCAACACACGATTCATTTAAACGTCGTGCTGTAGGTACAGATGAAAAAAATCTACAATTTTTAGATACACAATTCCCTGTAGAGTATCTATCATCAAATGGGGATATTGGCGAGCTTTCAGAAATTTCAATGAAATATCTTCAAGCACTCTGGCAGTACAAAAAAGTTGATTTAACGACATTGAGTATAGAGCTTATTTTTGCATTAAGTGCTAAGAAAATTGAGCCGTTGGATTTTACTCACATGCTGGTGGATGAATTTCAAGATACGTCAGCAATAGAATATGCTTGGATAAAAGAGAATAAAAAAGAGAATAGATCCTTTACGGTCGTGGGAGACGATGACCAGGCCATTTATTCTTGGCGTGGCGGTTTTGGTTACAAAAACATGGTTAAATTCCAAGAAGAATTTGAAGCCAAAGCTTTCCTTTTAAGTATTTGTTTTAGATGTGCACCTGAGATATTGGCGTATGCAGCAGAGCTCATTGACTATAATGTAGAGCGAATGCCAAAAAGCATGAACTCTGCAAAAGATCCGGGTGGCAGAGTCGTTTTCAAAGATTATGCACGTTTAGATATTGAAAAAGCCCTTAAAATTGATCCTGAACGTATCCACCAATACAAAAAAGAAACTATTATAAATAGAATCGTACCAAGTGGATTATCTTGGCATTACCGCAGAGCAATTGAAAACTACCTTAACCTCATTAATCAAAAAGTGTACGCCAATAAACCTGATAAAGTCATTATGAGCAAAACTTCAGTACCGTTTGAATGCCAAGGCGTAGTAGCCCTAGAAATAGCTCAAAACCCTAAAGGCTGGGCAGTGTTAGCTCGAACCAATAAGTTATTGGATTTGATGCAGGAAGAATTAGTTTACTTAGATATTCCTGTTGAGAGGATTGGTGGTAAATCTATATGGGAGTCACCATTGATTGTTGGCTTAGTCAGCTTATACAGAAGCTTATCGAACCCGAAAAGCATGGTATTTATTGATGATGCACTTAGCTTTATAGGTGTACCAAATAATGTTATTAGCGAAACACATAAGCATGTTGTTGAGGTTGGCGATATAAATAAGGTTAGCTCATTATCATTGCCGGAAAACAAAAACCTAAATATTTATTTGGACTTGGCCAAAAACATACCTAGTAATGACGATGAAGAAGGAATTGATGAGTTTATAAGTAAAGTTTTTAATATTGCATCAGTAATATCAAAGGATCACGAACGCGCTGTTAATAAACTACGGTTAGTTTCTGACCGACTACAAGGTTATAGCGGGTCACTAAGAATGAGGGTGTCAGCTTTGATTCGCCTTATGCAGATGAAAGACGAAATTGACCATAGCGATAAAGATAAGGTGATACTGGCCACTATGAATGGCTCAAAAGGACTTCAGTGGGAAAAAGTATGGATAATAGATGTTGAAAAAAATAGAGTGCCTACAAAATTTAGAGGCGATAGTGACAATGAGGACAGTAAGTTAGCATTTTTAGAGGAAGAAAGGCGTTTGTTATACGTGGCCATCACTAGGGCTGAATCACGATTACATATAAGTTATCGCCATGGGAAGCACTCGCAATTTATTGAAGAAATGCAGCCAGATTAGGCGTTCCTTTAAACGGAAGTAGTCTTTTATCAGCGAGGTCAGAAAACTATTTGACCTTGCTTCAATTTTTTAAATAAAAAACAGTACAAGCATTGTAAAAAAAGTAAATGCGTTATATATTCAAATTATCGCTACGGCGATAAACCCATTTTCGCTACGGTGAAAATAAATCGCTACGGCGATAAACCCATTTTCGCTACGGTGAAAATAAATCGCTACGGCGATAAACCCATTTTCGCTACGGTGAAAATAAATCGCTACGGCGATAAACCCCCTTTCGCTACGGCGAAAATAAATCCCTACGGCGATAACACTTTTCGCACCTGCGATCGGTTTGGCTAAGCCAACAAAACGAATTTAAATATGAATACCAACCCCCCTCCCCCAGTGAGCATTAGCTTATCTGGTATTTTTCATGCTTAAAATTTATTGAAAACATAACTACCTAGTTATGTCCTTAATAATTTTTACCGTTTTTTTTAACTGAAGTTTTTAACTTCGACTCCTTGCATGGAGTATAACCCTTAGCGGCTTTACATCCCTGTATCGCGACGGTTCAACCTTTTTAGGTCAATGAATCATATGCTACGGCATCAACCCCAAACCCAACCAAATAGTCCTGCTATTTGTAAATTAAAAAAACGGAGAGTAACCACTCATGCGAAACTTTAAAAAAAGCGCACTAACCCCTAAGGCAAATAAAAACATCTTTAGTAATTTTTTCAACCTCGTTGGATTAGTTAATAAATGTATTTATCTGCCGACCTATTTAGTTTCAAAACTTTTTCATAGCGAAAATTTCTTTGGGCGACTCGTTGTTTTGTTTATATGGCTTATGAATGTTATATCCTTAATGTTTATTTCATCTACCATGACAAGCACAACAGGCTTATTAACCAATCTTAGCAACTTTATTGTTTCGTTTGGTCTTTTAAGTGCAGTTCCCGTTTTAATTATCCAATTTAGAAAAGACTCTTTTTAAGTTTAACCCCTTAAATCGTAACTAAATAAACCCAAGGCAAATAAAACACCATTAGCAATCCATTCAACCACGTTGAATTTGCTAATTAATGTTCCTAATGCCTAACTAGTAACCGTACTTTAAATCGTAATTATTTATTTGAACCACTCGTTGTAATGCTTATATTGTTTTGACTGTAATAATTTTTTATTCCTTTCATATTTTTCAATTAACACTACATGCTTGCTAACTATCCTTAACAATTCTTTGTTTCTTTTAGTTATTAATTCTGGTTTTAATTTATTTCTACAATTTCAAAGTCACTTTTTAAGTTTATTTCCTTAAATCGTTACTAAATAAACCCAAGGCAAATAAAATGACATTAGCCACCAATTCAACTTCGTTGAATTTGCTTCGCTAAAACCATTATTTTCCACACATTTTAGTTAACTCACTTTCATAGCAAACATTTCATAAACCACACGCCGTACTGAAAATCTTAATTTTGAATGTAATATTTATTTCCTTCATTACTATGATTATCGCGACTCACTTATTGACTAACCCTAACAATATTTATTCTTTGTTTTGTTTAGTGCTTTAAGTTTGGTTTTGTTTATTTGTATTTTGAAAGTTCCTTTTTAAGTCCAACCACTTAAATCGTAACTAAATTAAACCCAAGGCGTCAGCCTAAACCCTACGGGAGTATTTATTCACTCCTTTGGGGTGCATGTACTCCCGTTTTTTATATCCCGGAGAGTAACCATGCAAACCCATGCAAAGAAAAATAAAGTTAACCACCTAGACAAAATTGAATGCGTTTATCGTATACAACACCACGGCTCTACTGTTAGAGCTTGTGCTAAACGTTTTGGTGTTACTGATAAAAAAGTAATTAGTTGGCTTTCGATGCACGAAAAAGGTGAACTTATTAAGCAACATGCTCAGTGGTCACCAAGTTGGAATAGAGAAAATGTAATTCAACACCCGTTGGATTTAGATATATTGCAAGCAATTAAGCGGGGAAATCCCACTTATGAAGACTCAATTATCTCTTTGTTCGACCCTGAACTTGATGCAGTTAACTGTATATCTCATGTTGAATGGCAAGATGAAGAAATTGAAAAACTATGCTTATGGATGGTTGATCGTTCTTTAGAAATTCTGCGTGATGTTGCTATTGATAGTGAAGACTTAATTGTCGAGCTTGAGTTCGTTAGTTCTAACTATTTTGCATTAATTTGTAAAGCGTTTGGCTTTGATCATGTTGAACTCCGTAAAGGAATTTACCATGAACTTAGACTTCGCGGTGTAAATGTATTTGCATTAGAAATGTTAGAAATATCATCTGTATATACTCGTTCTGGAGTTACTTATGTTCCTAACAGTGAATACTAAGCAGTCTCTAAACAATGTACTTACATGTGTATTTGAAATAGATGGAGAGATTAAATGAGAGATTTAGTATTTAGGCAAGCATTTGCTTATAACTTAGTTGAAATTATCACTGCGATAGTTACATCTAAATATCTTAAATTTAATTCATTTATTAACAATACTGATATTTTGGTTTGGATTGCATTAGAGCAAGGTGATGTAGTTCCCCAATTATATATTAGTGAGATAGACAAAGCTTTAACTGAGCTATCAACTGATTTTAATGGGAAGTATATAGAAGCATATGCTTTAGCAGTTCAAACATATAACGAGAATTATGAAATTGATAAAATGGCTGAATCAAGCATTTACGTTTCATAATTTAACAACTGTATAAAAAGTTCTAAACCCTAAATTTAATTCTAAAGATTAAATTTAAAACCCTAATCGGGGATAGTTTTCCCTGATAGGGAAGATCTATCTCCAAAAAACTTAATTCCTTTTGGAGAGTAACCATGTCAAACACAAACACGGCAGAAAACGTAACAGAAATTCAATCAGCAAAAGTAAACTACAACGAATTAGAGAAGGTCGATGCACATAGCATTTTTCCTGATTTTTTCACTCCCGGTGAAAGAACTCTTACTCGTCGTAAAAATCGTCACCCTGATTGTCAAGGCTCTAACAAGTATTACATTCCGACAGAAAAGACGCTTAAACGCTTATTATCTTGGTGGATGGCTCCTGTTCAACTTCAAACTTTTGGTTTGCATGGTGAAACAGGTACAGGTAAAACTGAAATGTTACTTTTTGTAGCAGATCACTTAAATGAACCTGTATACATGGTTAAGTGTCACGGTAGCTTAATGCCAGAAGATTTAGAGGGTTCACGAGTTCTTATGAATGGTGAAACACCTTTTAATCCTGGTCCAGCTGCTAAAGCTTACGCTAGCGGTGGGTTAGTAATTTTTGATGAACTTGATAAGGTAAATCGCAACACTGGTGCTGCGATTCATGGATTACTGGAAGGTAAGCCTTGGCCTATAGAGCAAATTGGAAAAACACTAACTAAACACTCATTGTGTCGTATCGTTGCCACAGGTAACACGACTGGTGAGGGCGGCTCAGAGTTCTACACTTCTTCACAGAAGTTAGACGATGCCTTACGTTCACGTATCGGTTGGTACAGAACGTATTACCCACAACCAGCACAAGAGTTAAAAATAATACAAAAGCAATTCCCTGCAATCCCATATGCTGTCGCACATAAGATGGTCTTAGTCGGTAACGAATTAAGAAAATTACGTGTGGGTGATGATGGTAAAGGCATTGATGATCCAATCGGTTGTATTTTTAGTACACGAACATTGGTTAATTGGGCTTTTCATACGATGGTATTTGGTAAAGATGCGGAATGGCGCGAAGCCTTAGATTTCTCTATGCAAGGCGGTGTTGATAGTGATAGCCAGGAAATAGTTGATGCAGTATTGCAGCGATTATTAGGTTTAGATCTTGATAAACCAAGTGGAGAAGTTTTTGCCTCACACGCAAAAAAGTAACAGGCTCTTCCATAAAACCGGTAGCTAGTTTTTACGATATGACAGACAGTTTAGATTGTTCCGTTTTTGAAGCTCACGAGTTTCCAGACGGTTCATTTAAAGCAATGTCTATCGGTACTAATGCTAATGGAAAGAGATTATCGGTTACATTTAGTTGCGTTGGAGTATTTACTGGTCTTAATAGTATATACAGAAAAGTTAGTGATATAGAGTGGGTGGATAACAATACGCATCTTGATGATGTTGTTACACACTTTACGATTAAACACAGCACTGAATACAAAGGACAAGAAGCGGTTGAATTAGGCTTTCTACCATGTAGGCCGTCTTCGTACCCAACAGAGTCTTTCGATGTTATTACTTTAAGTAAAAGCAATGATGAACTTTGGGCCATTGGTCACTTTAACAATGTTCTTTATGTTTTTTACAAAAAGAACAAACGTTATGGTGATTATTGGATACCGCAAGTAGTAGATAGTAAAGTTTCTTCAAGAGATCGTATTCAAGAAAAGCTGGATGATGGGTATTTAACTACCATTAATAGCTTTGTGTTCGATCACAAAACTAGAAACTTAGAATATTGTAAATAGAGGCTAACACCTCTAAACCTAAACCCTACAGGGGCATAATACCCCTGAACAGGGTTGTTATGCTCCGAATTTATCAAACCCCCGGAGAGTAACCATGACAACCCAAACATATACAGTCGATTCAGCAAAAGAAGCTTCTAAACTAGCCGCAAACAATGCCAATTTAGACATTAAAAGTGGCGCTTGTTTAATTTCAGTAGAAGTTCAAGGAGCATGTGGCGAAAGTATTATCTCTGATAGTAAATCGTTAATAGATGGACAAGTGCTCGACTCTGAGTTGCTTTCAGGTACTAAGCTACGCTGGTTCCCGAAAGAAAAGCTTAGATTTGTTAGTAAGTGTTCAGCTCAAGCTCGTCGCGCTCTTAATCAACGAGGTATTAGCTTTGCAAAAGGCGCTACCCTTGTACCAATCAGTCAATTAGATGATTTGATTACAGAGTTAAATGAAATTGATACTGAATTTAAAGCTGAAGTGCATAACCTTAGAAGTGAGTATGAAAACACTATTGAAGACCATATTTTAAATAATAAGCCTGTAGAGGCCTATATTAGAAAATGTTCAGATGAAGCTAGTAAATTTGCTGGTCGATTCACATTCAAGGTGCACCCACCAATGGCAATTCAACCTCTTTTTGATGGTGATGAAGATGTTATGGCTGTTGAAGCGAGTCAAACTTTGTTTGATGAAATTTCTAACGAAGCAGCGGAAATCTATCAAAAGTCGTTCCTTATGGCAGAAAAAGCAACAAGCAAGAAGTTAAAACCAGTTTTCGCTCTACGCGATAAATTGGTCAATTTATCTTTCTTGGATTCTACTGTTGCTCGTGTAGCTGAGCGCTTTTCTGAAGTGCTAAATGAATTACCTTTAACATACCCTTTAATGGGTGGTGACTATCACAAAGTATGTCATTTTTTGACACTTGTGAGTGACAGAGCAAAAGTTATTGCTTATGGAAAAGGTGGTGATGAGCTAAGCGAAGTTGAAGAAATAGAGGAAGTTGAAGAAGTACCAGTAGTGGATAATGCGTTAATTGCAGAGTCTAGTATAAACACTGAAGATAACCCTTTCAGTGATAACCCATTTGGAGAAGCAGTAGAACAATCAAGTAGTGACCCATTTAACTCTGAATTCATAGTTCAGCAGGAGAATGTGGCTATTGATAGTTTTGCTTTTGATGGTTGGTAATTAATTTTATCAATTGTTAGCACCAGTAAAAGCCTAGCGCTTTTGCTGGTGGCTTACTCCCTAAAAACACTTTTTTTGGAAAGTTTTTTTAAAGATTAAGAATATAAACCCACGCGGGTACACCTACCCGCTTGGGCATGGTTGTACCCCAAATTTAGATATTTTGGAGAGTAACCATGAAAACCGATTTAAAGAAAATGCTTGAAGGTAAAACTATTAAAACTGTAGTCCGTGGAGATTACGTTTTTAAAACAGTTGAACATGAAGGTAAAGATATTGTTGTAGGTGTTAGATCAGTCACTACTAATAGTTCTCGAAGAATTGAGAGTAGTGAACTAGTAACTGCATAACCACCATCCAAGCTCGCTTTTGCCCGCTTGGGTGGCGAGCTTTCTTTTTACCGGGTCACGGTGATCACCAATACACCTGAGACTCGGATGTATTGGGATCACCGTGATTTCGATATATGAGGAAGTAATATTATGAACTACAACAATTTCGACAAAATTAACCATGTTAAAGCATTAGTAGACCAAAGTGGCGGTTGGGAAAGTGTTCTTTCAAACTACCATGGGTTAGCGCAATCATTTGAAAAAGGTATTAGGCAGCAGCCTTGTCCTTTAACCGGTGGTGGCCGTACTAAGTTTAGATGGTTTCGAGACTACAGAGATACAGGTGGGGCATATCATAACGATGTTGGGCCTTTACCAGATGGTATATCAGTTGTGTCTTGGTATGTTGGGTGTTCTGTCTCACAGGCTTTAGATGAAATTATACGTATTTGCGGCGGTGACTTATCACGAGTTACTGAATCAGATGCAGCTAAAGCACAACGTA
Source organism: Pseudoalteromonas sp. TAB23 (assembly GCF_000498075.1). NCBI lineage: Bacteria > Pseudomonadati > Pseudomonadota > Gammaproteobacteria > Alteromonadales > Pseudoalteromonadaceae > Pseudoalteromonas > Pseudoalteromonas sp. TAB23. Next base: position 13,909 of record NZ_AUTP01000223.1, on the reverse strand, counting down.
AGCATACCCAACAAAGCGCATACAAAACGTCAGAAGAGGCCTTAGCAAAAGCTAAAAAAGTTCTTAGGAACAATAAAGCTCAAGCTAAGCCAATTTTGAACACTCATGCGCAAGATTACCTTCGCAATCGTGGTATTAATTCGGACCTTACTAATATGTCTGATTTGGGCTTTCATCCAAAACTTGCATATAAGGAAAGCGATGAAACAAATTGGCAGCATTTCCCCGGAATGCTTGCCATGGTACGTGATGTGAACGGTAAACCTGTCACTATGCACCGCACTTTTCTCGACACAAAACTACCGGTTAAGGCAGATATTATGCGCAGCAAAATGATTTTTGCGCCTATATCTGATGTTCGAGGCTGTTCTATTCAATTAGACCAACCAAGAGACGTAGGTTTTGGAGAAAAAGTTATAGGTATAGCTGAAGGCATTGAAAATGCACTTAGTGTTCGTGAAGCTACAGGAACTCCTATGTGGGTCGGTATTTCGGATCGTTTAATGGAAGCTGTAAAGTTTCCAGATGACGTTACGTTTGTCCTAATTTGGGCTGATATTGAACCTAGTGGGGCTGGTCTTGCTGCAGCGAAGCGCTTGAAGGAACGTTTGGAAAAAGAGGGCAGAAATGCAGAAATCTTTGTACCAAATTGTCCTGAAGGTGTTGATAAAATTGATTGGAATGATGTTTATCAGTCAAAGGGCTTTGATGGTTTTCCACCAGCTCTTAGGCCTGAATTTCAACTTGATACTGGAGTTGTTATTCATGATTAAAATCATCACTTCGTCGCGTCAACATCACAGCGTAGAAAGCAAAGGCACAATACTTCAGAGTCTTGAACAAGGCTCCGTTGTACACAAGTCACAGTGTAGAACTGGAATTTGTGGCTATTGTAAGTGCAAATTAAAGTCGGGTTCAGTGACTTACGTCACTGAGCCTTTAGGCTTTATGTCAAACGATGAAATCTTGCCATGTATATCAATTGCTAATGGAAATATAGAAATAGAGAACTGAAAAGGGAAGTCCTTTTTGGTCCTCTATTTTTCATTTTATTGTTTCTCTAAGCAGTAAAACGAAAAGCAGATGATATAGAACCTAATAGCTCCGGCTATAAACCCTTAAATAAAACCCTATACGGCTTAGCCGTTAAACCCCCTATGGAGAGTAACCACCCATGAAATCAAAAAACAGAGTTATAAAAGTAGCTAGAGTATTATCAAAGTTAATGAGTGACAGAGAAGGTATTAAGGTCACTGTTAGTGGTAGTACGGCTTATAGTTGTGGTGGAAGAATTAATATTCCATTTGGCGATTTTACTGATCCTGATTATGTGTCTATGACGCATGGTTATATTGATCATGAAATTGGCCATGAAAAACACACCAGTTTTTCAATCAACTTTAAGAGTAAGTTACATTCAAATTTATGCAATATCTTTGAAGATGCACGAATGGAGAAGTTAGTTGGTTCAGAGTATCCAGGCGCTAAGTTAAACCTTGAAAAACTTGTTTTAATAGCAATTAAGAAAGGCTTGTTTAGTGAACCTGTGAGTTCTGATAATCCGTTATCACTAGTATTAACATACTGCTTATATAAAGGCCGTGTACTTGGTGCAGGCAACCTTTGTCTAGATCAATATGCTGAACAAGCTTTAGCGTATTTAAAAGCAACCTATGACAATAACTTTATAGATAGTTTAACTGAAATAGTACATGGAATTACAAACACTCGTAGTACGCGTGATTGTGCAGATATGGCTTGGAAAGTTATTGAGCTTATGAAAAGTACAGATGAAGAGGAGCAAGAAGAACCTGAAAATGGTGATGATAGCGACGATTCAGAAAGTGATGAGCAATCAGACGATGAGCAATCAGATGATGAGCAATCAGATGGTGAGCAATCAGATGGTGAGCAATCAGACGGTGAGCAATCAGATGGTGAGCAATCAAATGGTGAGCAATCAAATGGTGAGCAATCAAATGGTGAGCAATCAGATGATGAACAATCAAATGGTGAGCAATCAAATGGTGAGCAATCAGATGGTGGACAATCAGATGATTCAAGCACGGATACTAATGGAAATGAAGCCTCTGTTGAGGACCAAGAAAACGGTGATCAAACTTCACGAATAATTAAGTCAGTTATAGATGCTATCGAAGACGATAATATTGAAGTACCTGACTTTCATGAAATGATAGCCGAAGAATTGAGACGAGAAGCAGAAAACTTTAGCCCTTCTGAAGATGATTCCGAACTTCGCGATATATTTAGTAATACGTTACCTGTAACGACTAAATGGAGAGAGATGGGATTACCTTTCAATAACCCTGAATTAATACCCAGTGCTGGCAAGGCGGTTTACCGAACCCTACACAGAGCGTTAATTGATGACACAGAGGAGTTGAATGGTTTTAGAAATCGTGGCCGAAAATTATCTAGCAAAAAACTTGTTGGATCAGTTTTAGGTGATGATCGCATTTTCAAAACACCTGTTATAGAAAACGAACTGAGCGCCGCTATTAGTATTTTAATTGATGCGTCCGGTTCTATGGCTGGTGGCTATCAAGAGATTGCTAACGCGGTAGCATTAGCAATGTCTAAGGGTTTGCAAAGCTTACAAGTTAAAAATGAAATTGGTTTTTACTCGTCTGAGATGTGCCTATATATAGCAAAACCTTTTAACCAACAATATATCGATGCAAAACGCTTTCAAGTTTGTTCTGATTTATACACTCCAAGCGGTGAGGCAATGAAGTCTGCATTAATGAGACTGAATCGCCAATCTGAAGATAAGAAGTGCTTATTCCTCGTAACTGATGGTGAGCCTAGTTGTCCGGGGTCATTTATTGAAGCATTGGAGCTGGCAAAGATATTGGGTATAAGTATTGCTGTATTAGGTGTGGGGATGACTAGAGATAACATAGAAGGTTTAGATAACAAATACTTTACGAATGTAGAGTGCGTTTCAAACCTTAAAAGTGCGTTATCTAAAATTGTAAAATCAAACATATTTTAACTCTGTCAAAATATCGTATATAGGAGCGTGTTATGTGCGAAACAAAGCTTGTTTCGGGTTATGCAACAACGTTTGTTCATGTTGTTGCAGCTAACGTATGTGGTGAAATTATTAAACCAAGTGATTTAAAGTCATTAGATAGTGGTGCGGGTGACTTATACTGCGCTGCTTCATGTGGTGAAATAATAACGCGTACTAAGTTGAAGCATTTAGATGCATTGTTGATAGAAAACAACCCAGCATTATCGGGTTTGATTTTTAATGTTTACAATGAGGCTAATGATTTCTTAGAACCAATCTATGATCTTACTGAACTAGTGAGTGACGCAGATTATTTAGCAGAACAATACGAAATATATTCTCTATCTGAATTTGAGAATTAACACCGGCAATTAAATAATTGCCTTAAACATTAACCCAAAAGGGGGTCGCTCTCCCTTTTGGGATTGCTCCCCCTCAAATATGAGGATAAGCAATGAGTAATAAAAAGAAAAACTTCGACCAGATACTTGTTGAACTTGTTCTGATGGCTATATTAGTTGGTTTTATACCCAGCTTAATTGTAGGAGCTTTAGAAGATTCCTTTGGAGTTTGCATAAGCCAAGTTGCAGATGTGTGCCACCAGTTACAAATTCAAGGTTTAGTTAAAGCTATAGGAGCATTAATTTGCTCTGTAGCTGCGGTTGTCGTTTCATTTACTATTTCAAAGCAATATAACAAAGAGGACAAATAATATGGACACAAGTATTTATCAAATAGCTACGGTAATTGTGGTTTTGGTGACATTCAGCACACTTGCTGGAGGTCTTTACTTTGTAGCCAATAGGTCTTCTAGTTGATTTTGAAATAAATCTGTTCAATTAAAGCGTCCTTTTGGGCGCTTTTTTTTTGGCTTAAATTTTACTGCCGGAAAACCAATCTGATAAACACTAATCTAAACCAGGAGCAGTGTAGAAATGTTCCTTCCAGTTTTTATCTGTTTTCTTCCAAGTTCCATCAATTCTGGGAAATCTATTTAAACGCTCGACCCAATCAGCTAATGACGGTAAGTATTCAGTATCGGGCATAGCGATAGGGCGCTTATTACTGAGAACGCATTCACTTAGATAGCGAATAACATGTTTTTCCATTTCAGTTAAATCCCTATTGAGCTCTTCATCCTCAACGTGGGGCTTAGAAACTAAGTCAAGTTCAGGGTCAAAGCTTACATTGCACTCAGCAAGAAAATCGATTTCGGCTTGGTTTTTCTTTCTTGGCACTGAATGCGATGTAAATATACTGAGCCTACCTAATCCATTGGCTTTGTCTTGAACAGACGGGAATAATTGCGGGTATGTAAGGTAGACAAGTGCAAATGCCTCATCTTCTTCATAATATTCACTATTAAGGGTTAGATGTGAGGGAATAGCATCAGCACGCTCTTTCGTTAGTTTTAAACCACCATGCCCGGCAGTCTTAACAACCATTATTCCATCTGCGAGTTGTCTTTGCTCTACTATAAGCCCCCATGGTGATGTCAGTTCAAGTATCGCTCTTCGGTCTGACGGTGAATATCCAACGCCTGCATTTTCCAGCATGTTTAGCACCATGCCATGAGAGTAATTATACTTAATGTAGCGCGACAATCGTTCGCCTAGAGCTTCATGGGCGTTGTTTTCTGCTGTTATGTAAATTGGTTCATGTGGGCATGATACATGCTTTATAAGCTCATCCCACGATGCATAACCTAATGTAACAGAAAGGGCTTCATGCACTTCTTTGAGCGTTGGCGGCACTGAGTCGAAGCAGGTTACATCAAACGGTATTCCAGATTCGTTCCATTCGTAAAAAAGAGCATCAGCCCATGCACTCGCTTCTATAGAGTGAGCAGGTGTTATTTTTACGTTTTTCATAGTTACTTTCTTTTTATTTTTTTATGATAAGGTTTATATTAGTTTATAGGTTGTCAAAATCAAAATACCGTAAACTGAGGTATTACCTGGTTGTTAAGAGAGTAGGGTGAACAGAGTAAGTAAAGGAATAACGTGTATTATATCGCTGGAATAATTTGCGATATTTTGTTGTAAGTTATTGTTTTCAAGAAAAATAAAGAATAAATAATTCTTGTATAAAAAACACAAAAAAACCTGCTAATCAGCAGGTTTTTATCAAGGTTATTGGTTATGTTTTTCCAAGAGCGCTACTATAGCTTCTTCGATTTCTCGTTTAGCCTCTTCAGTAATTTTGTCAAATGTATAACTTACCTTTCTACCCTTTTCAGTTTTTTTAGCTGTTCTTTGATTACCCTTACAGTCAAACAGTTTAGTTGTAACCGCTTTATCCTTCGGTTTGGCAGTAAGTTTTTTGTTTGCATTTTTAATAAGAGTTAAAACAGCACTTTTATATTCATCGGCCGCAAGGTTATCATCTATGCTAATAATTTCAGTTTCGATTTCATCTATAAATCCATCAAGAAAGTTGTTACTTTCAAGTTCGTCTTGCACTTGCTTGAGAAGTTTATAGTCAGCAATAGCGAGCGTGTTCACATCAGGGAAAAGCGTTAGCATTTCCTTTTTTACCGAAGCAGCAGTGAGCGCTTTACTTATTAAGCTTTGGCTAACACCGAGCTGTTCTGCTAATGCAGTTTGATTTAAGGTTTCGCCAGTCTCATTAAAGTGATTATCTTTAATCAACTGACAACGCAAACCAATATCTCTTAAGCTATGCTCCTTTGCCGATTGAAGCTCTTTTGCTAACGCTTTCGCATCACTGACGCTTATATCTTCGCTAGAAACGAGAAGGTGAAACTCCTTAATCGCTCCTTCTTCATATAAAAACCGGGCACGCCTACGTGAGCCGTCTAATATATCCATCTTCCCATCAAGTAACCTTGCAATGGCCGGTGTATATTGTTGCGTAAGAATTGAGTTTAGATCTTGTAATGACTCAAGGGTTAAATCGTCTTGGAATCGTCCGTTAACCTCAAACGTGACGGTGGTATTATCGCGTACTTCTTCATAAGACAATGTAACAGGTGTGAATTCTACTTTTTTACCTGACTTCAAAGTCCATACTTTACTTTCCCCAACTGAACTTAAACCAAAGAACTCTTTAAGCACTGCATTTGTATTTTGATTTGAGCTTTCAATTGCCGATTTTAGATCCTTTGATAGATGCTGTATTTTACTTATTGCTGCGTCTACTATCGCATCTTCTCCACCTGGTACACCACCTGTCGGATTGTTAAAGCCACGTTTTTTTGCCATTATTTTTCCTCCTTACTGCTTTCACGCCATACTTTTGCAATATCTCTATATACCTGACTTGTTACTTCATACCCATTTACTTGAGCTTTTAGAAATGAAGATTTACTTTTGTCGTATTCACTTTTGGACATATCGAAGACAGTAGCCATTGATGCTTGGCAATTAGAAACAGCCTCAGATGCTTTAAACTCTTTTGAGTATAAATAGTCCGAGAAATCATCACACAAACCAGTCATCAATCCTGTCGTTGTTGTTGAGCCTTCTTTAAAATTAGTAAGTAACATTTTCATAAAATCGAAGCCGGGATGACCTGCTTTTTTTAAAATAGCCCACACTTGCTGAATAAATTCAAAGTAAGAACTTGTGGCATCAATATCGCTTTCAGTTACACCTAATGGGTAGATAATACCCGTCGCCGCGTAGTAAGCATTATACGTTGGGAAGCCTAGGCTCGGTGGGGTATCTATGATAATTATATCAAATTCACTTTCAACTTCATTGATAATGTTTTTTAAAATTGAATACGGGTTTTCAATTTTATTATTTATAACTTGTTCGTGAAACCAGTTGTCTAAAGCCCTATCTGATTGTGCAGCCGGTAGGATACGTAAATTTGGTATTGTTGTTGGTAAGAATGCATTTGAGATCACTTGCTGCTTTGTTTCACCTTCGTCTAGCTCATAGTTCCCAGTAATCAAATCACCAGATGATAGCTCACCCAACGCCTCTGACTTCGTAGCGTAAAAGGTGGTCAATGTTGCTTGTGCATCCATATCAATTAGGCCAATGCGAAATTCTTGATGGAACTCTGTTGCTAGGCAAGAAGCTAGTGTAGCTGCAGTAGCTGTTTTAGCTACGCCACCTTTTTGATTTTGTATCGCGATTACTTGGAGTTTTTGATTTGATCCACGGTTGAATTTTTCCGCTTTTCTCAAATCTTGAGGCATTAGATCACGTACCTTGTATATTTCTTCTAAGTCCAGTGACCACTGAGAATCATCATGTCTGCGAGGGTCGATGTTAGCTAATTTTGTGTATTTATCTATAGTAGCCGCATGCACACCTAAATAGTCTTTGCTTTCATTACGAGTAAAGTTGCGAAGTTGTTTTTGGTTATTACTCAACAATCTTCTATTACGTGCTTCTTTATGATTCGTTGCGCCTACACTTAAATTATAAAAATCTCTATCAGTTTTAGCTACTTTTTCTGAACTCATGAAAAACCTCATACTTAACAATTATTCTAGTAAAGTGATAGTACATAATATGTATAACTGTGTATACCGATTTTTGTAATGCGAGTCATTTTTTGATACATGAATCGTGCATTGGTGTGTGGGCAATTATTCCCATATATATCGCGATTCCAAAATGCTGAAAACGCAATAAAATGATTATGACTAATGAAATAAAGTACTTAGTCAATTCTGTAAAGTGGCTTTATCCGTGCGTAATGACGTCAGGCAACTCAGTGGCCATAAAAAATAGAGCCGATTGGTTATTGCATTTGTCATCGTGTCTTATCAAAAGTCGTTTAAATGCAGAGCATGTGTTCTGTATTGATTACAGTTTTTTTGCAGAAAAGTAGAAAAGTGTCTTCATTTTTTACACTTTTATTAAACTATCATTTCTTTCTTAAACTTTTTACACATTAAATATGTATACTTCTAAAACACTCATAAATTTAATGTTGTAACAACCTGATTTAAAACACATTAAATGCTTGTTTGATCGTTTGAAAAAATGTGGCTGGCTTATTGCAGAAATTGAGTATGTGACAAACAAAAACTGGAGAAAATGTATGTCTATTCTAACAAAGCGTTATGCTTATGCTTTTGTATCAATTTTTTGCCAATTATTTTTTTACGCTGCAATTATAAAGTTTGGAAATAGTGAAGATATAGCTAGACTTGTATACATTTTAATCAACACAATTAGTATGTATTTGTATATAAAAGCTCTTATTACAGATATAAATTATCATCGAATTTATTAATAAAATTTCGTAAAAACTGCGAAAGTTAGTGCGAAAGCTTTCGCGTTTTTTTTCTGTATTTAACATGGATATTTTAGAGTTATTAATATTTTTATTTCTGTAAATTTAAATTCAAATAACTAACTTAGTTAGTGGTTAAGTATAAAGTTCTATATAAACAATGATTTATATGGCTTTTTTGATTTTGGCGTCTGGTTTTAAGCTCGTTCATATTGTAATTAATTGCGAAACTATTCCCTCGCTAATGGCGAAATTGTTTCGCGATAAGAGCGATACTATTTGCCGTAATTGCCTATATGAACAAGCGTGTGTATAATTCAATCATGTTTAAAAGTAGGTAATACCAATGTCTGCAAAAACCACTTCATTAAATCACAAAAAAATGATTCATGAGTTGTGTAATAACTTAGTAAAAAAAGGTATTGAGCCCAACATTCCTATGCTTTTGTCGTTGATCCCTGAAATTAAAAGCACGAGCACAGCTCATAAACACTTACTATCTTGGAAGACTATTAGGGCCCAAGAGCAAAAGGAATGGTTTGATAACAAATTTGCATTGTCATCTAACTTTGCACAAACGTTTATGGATGAATTGGCGCTAAAGGAAAAAGAGGCAGAACTACGCTATAAAAACCAATTTAATGAAGCTAATAGACAGCGTTTAATAGCCGAGCAAGAACTATCACAATTCAAAGCTGAATATGAGGCACTGAGTCTTAAGCAAGTGGCAAGCGAAACAAGGATAGAGCTACTTGAGAGGCAGTTAATGCAGAGTCGAGAGCTTGCTAATGAAAATCAAGAAAATGATGCACAATATCAAAAAGCTCTGGAGGAACTGACTCGCACGCATTCTCTGGCCGTAAAGGAGCTAGATACACAAATTGAACAGTTGAGAACAAAAAATCTGTCTAGTAGTAGGTTGAACCAAGAACTAGTAGAAGAGCTAACTTCACAGAAAGCATTAGCTAGTGAAAGCAAGGCTCTCGCACAAACGCTAGATGAAAGAAACGCTAAATTACTCTTAAGTAATGAAGCCCTTATAAAGCAGAATGAAAAAGTTAATGCAGAGCTTGAAGATGCTACCCAGGCGCTAGAAGACAATAAAAATAAAGTTAATGAACTCACCGAAGTAAAAACTGCATTACAAAACGAACTAAAAACGCTGAAAGCTTCTAATTTAGCTTTACAGGAAGAAACTGACAATTTTGAAATTTATAATAATGATATAAGCCCTAATCACATTAATTTAAATGAGATAGCGGAATCAGAAGATAAAGATTTAACTGCGTTAAATGATGCTAATTTAGCATTAAGTAAAGAACTCGAATCTGTAAAAGCTGCACTCAAAGAGACTGATGCTAAGTTACAGGATGCTTACACGCATAAGATGAACTTGTTAGTTGAAGTAAAAAAACAGAAGACAGCTATAGATTTACTACGCAAAAGAAAGTAGAAATTAGTAAATATGATTAGTTCAATATCGGCAAATGATGACCCTGTCTGGGTTGTTTTTGGTATCGTCGCTTGTGCCGCGCTTGGCATGCTTATTCTGTGGTTTGGGAATGTTAATAAAGGAAAATTGGAAGAATGATTAAAAAGATTACTGAATGGCGAGTAGGGAACACCCTCTTCATAAGATGGTCAAATGGAAAGGTTAGTGCAGTCGGCAAGTCAAATAAGTAGGTATATAATTTACCAATATTTTTGAAGCAACTTCAAATTCATTAATTGAGCTTAACTTACCTGTAGCTATATTGACGTTTGTCGTATCAATTTTATCAGGTCTTTATTTATTTGCAGTTAAGGCCACAAGCTAATAATTTGAAGCTAGTAAAGATTACTAATCTCAGTGCGCTTTTTATATTTAATAGCTTTGTGTATAATTATTATTAAACTACTTCGAGGTATTTATGAATACAATTCAAATTGCGACTATTATAGTTTTAACTATTACAATATTTTCACTTGCTGGTGGTTTGTATGCCTTGAAGCATAAAAATAAAGATTAGTTATTATTTTATAATTTTTGTGGTTCAATCTATTTAGTTAATGACATCAATTAACGCAGCTCGCACCTCTAGAATAATACCAAAAGCATGCTTCCTTACATTTTCAATCTGTTTTATTCGCAAATGAAGAGGATAGAAGTTGCCTTTATGTATTCACCTACCCAAACAAACCAACATCATCTGTGCTATTAAGTGCGGTTGTATCAGCCCCGTTATTTAATTATGCGCTCGTTATTAGTAAAAATAACAAATTAGAGTCACTATATTCACCCCTTCTAGCTTTGTAGCCTAAACATTCAAGTGTGTCATAATTCGTGCAATACAGATTATCAAAATACCAATAGGGTTTTATTTTCTGTTTTTTTTGGACCTAAATACATTCAGTGTTGTGAATTGGCTTTACACAGCCAATGACTACATGTGTTGAACGTCCATGTGAATTTTTAAATGCAAGAAACCACAAAGAGGGAATAACATGATTCATCAGCTCACAGGTAAACTCACTGACATCACAGAAAGTTTTACGGAAAAAACACATAAAACTACCGTGAATATTTATGACTACTTAGAGTTCGACGGTATTAAATATGGAAATATGCAAGTACCTGACGTTATAAATAGACATCTAGTTAAAGGTGTTGGCGAACAATTCACCATTGATTACATGGAAGTTATGGAGCGTTCAACACCCAAGCGCACGATAATCGGTGTAAAAACTCAAGATGGTAAATTTGATCACATTTCAGATATAGAAATGAAGCCAGCGTTAACGGCCATGAAAGCCCTCTTTGCACTCAATATGTTCACTTATTCAATATTTTGGACCATATTTGGTGGGATAATAGCTCTGGTAACGTACTTTATGACTAAAAGTTCAAATACAGCATATATGGTTTTATTCCTTGGCTATATTGTTGTTATAGCTTTAACGACTGTCGCTAACATGAACAGAATGGGGCCTATAAAAGAAGCGCTAGCTTACATAGATGAAAAGAAAGATATAGTTTAAGCATTTTCGCCTGCATAAAACACCCCATAAAAGGGTGTTTTATGCTTTTAACTGAGAGCCTGACCAGGACTACGCTCTTAAAGATAAATTACAGATAATAAGCAATATCTCCATGAGCAAAACACCTTTATCCCCAGCAGCTTCGGACAACTACATGACTTGTGTTGACGTTGAAGTTATTAACGCCAAGCGAAAATTAACGGATGTTAGAAATACTCGCTCTAGGATGAGAAATAAAATTATAAGGTTGAGCACTAAAAGTGATGCACTTGAAAATTTTATAGCTCAGTACCACCCAAGCTTGGCAATTGAGTTTGATAAAAAAGACGAAGCACCTAATGTAGATCTTGAACCCAAAGAGAAACCAATCAAATATATTGAGCAAATATTGAAGGACATCAGCCATAATGCTTATGCAGTAGGGCGATACCAACGCAAGCTTTATAAGCTAATGAACGACCCTGACTATTTAATTTGGTTTATAGAAAATCATTACGGTAATGTTAAGCACAGTAAAAAATCAACTTCTCCGCACTAATTACAGTTTTGAGTATGTGATTTTATTGTTATCAATCAGTTGGTTAGTGTGTTTATATCGTGCTTTATAAAAAACACTATTTTATTAGAGCTTATATATTGACCCTCTCTAGCTTAGTAGCTTAGATATGAAAGTGTGACATAATTTTTAAATAAACCGTTCAGAAGGATTGGGGTGTGTTAGTTTTTTTATTTGTCATTATTTATTTGATTAGTCATTTTGCTACTTTTTATGTTTTTAAAAAGTGTAACTTTATGGGTGGTCCGAACGCGGCGATATATTTACTGTCGTGTTATGCAAGCCAAGTGATTATACCCGTGTTCATATTGCTGCTTTCATTAATTGTGTCGGGTGTGGCACACAATTTATCAGTTACACTAATAGCCGAGTTATTTACAGCTGCTTTGGGCTTAATATTATTAATTGCCTTTAGTTTTATGATTTACACTCCAAAACATGTAAAAAAGCTCAAAAAATGAAATTTAAAAACTTAGGTGAGTTAGCCTGAGTTTTTTATTTAAAGTCCAATTTAACATAAAAATAGCTATCGTAAATAGTGATTTACAAGAGCTATTTTTGAAGTTAATGTGACCAGTATGGAAATTATAATTTTCGTACTTATAGCGTACATAAATATATTGGGCGATTTGAACTAAGGTGTTGTTAAAGTGAACAAATGTGATGTACGGGTTTAATTTCAGAGATTAACATTAAACTATTTATTTTAATTCTACTACAACAAAATACAAAGAAAGGTTCATCGTGACACGATTTGCAAAAGAGCTATTTGAAGTGCGTAAAGATTTGGCCGTTTCCAATGGCAGGCACAATAAAACAATTATCTACAAAGATGCGCAATGTCCGATATATAATTATATATTATCGCTAACCTCTGAAGCCTCTAAAGAAACTGCAGCAAGGGTTTTGAAAGCGATAGCTAAGCATATGGGCAGGGATTCAATCTATGATATTAACTGGCAAAACTTTAGCGGGGTTGCATTAAATAGTTTAATTAATAGTTTTAAGTCTAAAGGAAATTATGCACCAAAGACGATAACCTTGTACATTTCTATAGTAAAACAAGTTGTTGAGCACGCTTATTTACTTGGGTATATGAGTACGTTACAACGTGATGCCATTAAGTTCATAAAGCCAAAAGCAGGCTCGCGTAGCAAAGAATATGAGCTATTAGACCATAAAGGAGTGTGCGATTTACTCAATAAAATACAATCAGGAATAGGGGAGAATGGTGCTAAAATTGGCAATCATGTCGCTAATGTTCGGGATTATGCGTTATTTTCGATACTAACACGTTGCGGGTTGCGGAGGTTAGAAGCGGCTAGTTTAAAGGTGGGTGACGTTCGGGAAAAATCACTTCGAGTTATAGGTAAAGGCAATAAAGAGCGTAAAGTAGCTTTACACCCAGTAGTTACTGAAGCTATTAAACAATGGTTTAAAATTTATAAGTATTCTAATGAAAATGATCCTCTTTTTGTAAGTATTCTAAAAGGGGGGCACTTACAAAATAAAGCAATGAGTTCTGATGCGATATTTAAATTGTGTGTGAAATACAACGCCCCACCTCCGCATTCATTGCGCCGCAGCTATGCAACAAACCTTTACAATAATGGGGCTAATATCAAAAATATTTCGTTGTTGCTAGGTCATAGTCAAATCTCTACTACAGAATTATATCTGCATGTTGGTGAAGATGATCTATACAATGACGTCATGGATAATTTGCTCTAAATAATTATAAAAAACAGTCATTATGAAAAGTCTTTCGTTATTTCATTAATAATAGGCAAGTTAAGTTGTGGCCGTAGGTCTGCTATATAACTTGCTAGCTTGTTACGTAATGCTCGCTATAAATGTAATTGTAAGCAATGGCTTTTTTTTATAACCTAGATTCAAATTGTAAGTGCATAACTTGTTTTGGCTAGATTAAGTGGTCAGTTGCTCATAAGCTAACTGCTTTTTCTCCGGCAAGAGATTTTACAATGAGACATTACAAACAACTGACCTATGCGCAAAGATGCCAGATCGCCGTTCTAAAGAAAAGTGGTTTTACGCAACAAAGTATTGCTGAGCTAACT